>CACWIL010000071.1 GCA_902760905.1 uncultured bacterium | reverse complement strand
GGATTATGAATTTAAAATTCTCGGCTCCCGATTCACAACTCACGGACTACGGTAACAAACTGTAACAATTTTGTTACTTTATTGCAAAAATATCTTTAACAAGTATAATTTAAGATGAAAAGTGTATTACACATAAATAAGAGGATAAAAAAGATGAGTACATTAGACAAAGTAAAAAAAGTTGTAGTAGATCAATTAAGCTGTGATGAAGCATTAGTAACTCCTGAAGCAAGCTTTACTGCTGATTTAGGCGCTGACTCTTTAGATACAGTAGAATTAGTTATGGCATTTGAAGAAGAATTTGGCTGCGAAATCCCTGATGAAGAAGCTGAAAAAATTCAAACAGTTCAGGATGCTGTTAACTACATCGAAGCTCACTCATAATTGATATTACGGGTATAAAAGTCTAAAAACGGGTGGAGGTGCAACACTTTCACCTGTTTTTTTAATTATTTAGGGGCTGGTTGACACCTCACCCCTGCCCTCTCATCAAGGAGAGGGGGGAAGGAAATATAAATATGACAAAAAGAAGAGTTGTTATTACAGGCATGGGAGCAGTAACCCCTTGCGGTATAAATGTAAAAGATTTTTGGAATGCTATGTTAACAGGAAAAAGCGGTGTTTCATCTTTTGAAGCCATTTCTCAGGAAGGACACGCTGTTACAATAGCAGCCGAAATAAAAGCAAAAGATTTTAATCCGGAAGATTTTATTAATCCGAAGGAAGCAAAGAGAATGGACAGATTTACCCAATTTGCAATGGTTGCGGCAGATGAAGCTATTGCTGATTCAGGTATTGACGAAGCAAATATAGATCCATACAGAATCGGTGTTATAGTAAGTTCAGCAGCAGGCGGCTTTAAAACTTTTGAACAGAACCATTTAAAAATGATGAACTATGGTCCGACAAAAGGTTCTCCGTTTACTGTTCCGATGCTTATTGTTGATATTGCATCAGGCAGAATTTCTATTAAACACGGATACAAAGGATTAAATAAGTGCGTTGCATCAGCTTGTGCAACAGGTACTCACTCTATTGGTGATGCTTTCAGAAGTATCCAGTATGGTGATGCGGATGTTGTTGTTGCCGGCGGTTGTGAAGCAACAATTACAACACTGGGCGTTGGTGCATTTACGGCATGCAGAGCTTTATCAAAGAGAAATGACGAACCTGAAAAAGCATCCCGACCTTATGACAAAGACCGTGACGGTTTTGTTATGGGAGAAGGTGCTGCAGTTCTTGTTCTTGAAGAATATGAACATGCTAAAGCAAGAGGTGCAAAGATTTATGCAGAAATCGTAGGCTACGGTCAGTCTGCTGATGCGCACGATATCGTTGCTCCTGATCCTGAAGGAAAAGGTGCATTAAAATCAATGGAGTTTGCGCTAAAGGATGCAGGCCTGAAACCGGAAGAGATTGATTATATCAATCCACACGGAACAAGCACCGGTTTGGGTGACATAGCTGAATCACAGGCTATAGCACAAATCTTTGGCGACAAAGAACAAAATCCAAACCTTCTTGTAAGTTCTACAAAGAGTATGCATGGTCACATGCTTGGTGCAACAGGTGCAGTTGAAGCAATTGTTTGCGTAAAAACAATTACAGACGGTATTGTTCCTCCGACTATCAACCTTGATAATCAGGATGAACATGTTGCTAATCTTGATTATGTTCCGCATAAAGCAAGAGAACATAAAGTACATGCTGCTCTTTCCAACTCATTTGGATTTGGCGGACACAACGCAACTTTGGTTTTCAAAGAAGTATAGTGTAACAGATATAAAAAGAGGCGGTTTGCAAAGCAAACCGCCTCTTTTTTCTTATTTTACAATATACACATACACATAACCAGCGATATATTAATTATATGTGGTAAAACATAATTGTCAATTTTAATACACCAAAATTTATATTTTTATGTATTGAGGTTATAATATTTTTATGGAAAGAAAGTTTGAAATTTGTTCAAAATACAAACCGGCAGGCGATCAGCCAAAAGCAATTGAACAACTTGTTGAAGGGGTAAATAAAGGGTATGATACCCAAACTTTGCTTGGTATAACAGGTTCAGGTAAAACGTTCACTATTGCTAATGTAATTGAACGTGTTCAAAAACCAACTCTTATTATTGCGCATAACAAAACTCTTGCAGCACAGTTATACAACGAGTTTAAAGAACTTTTTCCTAATAATGCGGTTGAATATTTTATCTCATATTATGATTACTATCAGCCGGAAGCATATATTCCGAGAACTGATACTTATATAGAAAAATCTGCCAGCATAAATGATGAGATAGACCGTTTAAGACATAATACAACCAGAAGTCTTTATGAAAGAAATGATGTAATTATTGTTGCGTCTGTCAGTTGTATCTATGGTTTGGGACTTCCTGAAAGTTATTTCAGGGGAACAATTAAAATTTCAGTAGGTGACGAACTTGAACGTAACGAACTTATCAAGCACCTTGTTATGACACGTTATACAAGAAATGATCTGGAGCTTGAACGCTCAACTTTCAGGGCAAGAGGGGATATTTTGGAAATCATGCCCGCTTATGAAAAGATAATTACAAGGATTTATTTTTTTGGTGATGAAATAGAAAAAATTGTAAGAATTGATCATTTAACAGGCGAAATTCTGGAAACACCGGAAAGTGTTTACATATACCCGGCAGTTCATTATATTGCGTATGACGAGAATGAAGATGAAACGCTTGACATGATTAGAACTGAACTTCGAAACAGAGTGAACGAACTTGAAGCTGAAAACAAAATTCTTGAATCTCAAAGACTTCAGCAGAGAGTAAAATATGATATGGAAATGATAAAAGAGATGGGCTATTGTTCAGGAATAGAAAATTATTCAAGAATAATTGAACGCAGACCTGTAGGTTCTGCTCCGGCGACTCTTTTAGACTACTTTAGAGGTGATTTTTTAACTGTTATTGATGAATCCCACGTAACACTTCCGCAATTAAACGGAATGTACCACGGTGATGCTTCCCGAAAACAAGTTTTAGTGGACTTTGGGTTCAGACTGCCATGTGCTAAAGACAACAGACCGCTAAAGTGGGATGAGTTTTTTGCTAAAGTTGGTCAAAAAATCTATATTTCAGCAACTCCAAGTGACTTTGAAAAAAATACTTCTTCTCAGCTTGTAGAACAAATTATCCGCCCAACCGGACTTGTAGACCCTAAAATTTCAGTAAGACCTATTGAAACTCAAATTTCAGATTTGAAACAGGAAATCGCAAAACGAGCAAAAAAAGATGAGCGTGTTTTGATTACAACCCTGACAAAACGTATGGCAGAAGATTTGTGTGACTTCTTCCTTCAGGAAGGAATAAGGGTAAGATATCTGCACAGCGGAATAAAATCGATTGAACGTGTTGAAATTTTGCGTGATTTACGTTTGGGTGAGTTTGATGTTTTGATTGGTGTAAACCTGTTAAGAGAAGGGCTTGATATTCCTGAAGTTTCTCTTGTTGCGATTATGGATGCGGATAAAGAAGGATTTTTGCGTTCAGATACAAGCTTAATCCAGACAATCGGGCGTGCTGCCCGTAATGCCTGCGGTGAGGTTATTATGTATGCCGATAAAATTACGGACTCTATGCAGAGAGCAATTGATGAAACAAACCGCCGTCGTGAAATTCAGCTTGAACATAATAAAAAATACGGCATTATTCCGCAAACGATTAAAAAACCGATTGAAAATAATCTGCTTTCTCTTGTCGCAAGTTATCGTGATTTTGAAGATATTGTTGCGGAAGAAATGGTTGACCTCGGAATAGAAAAGAAAGATTTACCCAAACTTATATCAAAGCTTGAAAAAGATATGCATAAAGCAGCCAAAATCCTTGATTTTGAACGTGCGGCAGAGATAAGAGATCAACTGAAAAAACTCAGAGAAATGGTTTAAAAACGTGTAATTTTTATAACCTGATTTATTAAAATACTGAATAAATTAACAATTATATCCTCTGTTTAGTTGATGTCTGATAAGAAAAAATCCTCTATTATATGTATGGAATATAGTAGGGATGAGGTATGATAGACTCAATATTCTATGATGAGCTTTATAAACAATTTGGCTGGTATGACTCACTGTTCACGCCGGTTGTAAAAGATTGCAGCAAACAATTCTTTTTTGATGGTTTTGATTACAAGCTTGTGTCAGTAAGTACAAACATGAATGTTCTTGCTCAAAATGATACATTCTTTGTGACAAAGGTTAAAATTAACTCTAAAAATGATGTTTATATAAGAATTTCTCAGGATGCCATCAATGTAATTTTAGATAAAGTATTGGGAAAAAATAACAGAAAGTTTGAACTTACAGAGGTTTCTGAACTTGAAGCAAGAATTATAACCGCATTCAACGATTCATTGTATGAATCACTCAAGTCAAACTTCGATATTGAGCCCCACAGAAGATATAATGAGATTATTCACTTAACTTATTTTGTAAAAAGCGAGTCTTCAGACAGTGCCGCAAAATTTATCATATCAATGCCCAAAGATATACTAAAACCAGAAACTAAAGACACATCTGCACAGCATTTTTCGGATAATGATTTCTTAGATTGTCTTGTTGATGCCGATTTTCTTATTGGAACAACATCATTCCCGGTTGCTGATATAAAACATTTAGAACCTGGTGATGTCGTTGTATTTGAAAAAAGTAACTCATCAGAGATGACACTTATAAATACAGATAAAGAAATTAAATTTAAACTAAACCCAAATTCAGATATAGTAGAACCTTATGATACTGCAAGCAGTTTCGGAGGAGGGGAGGATAATAATATGAGCAATTCAAACTTGTGGGACAGCATACAGGTAGATATGGCTGCCGAATTTGATAAAGTAAAAGTTCCGTTAGGTGAACTTAAAAGTATAGAAGAAGGTCTGATTGTAGACTTGTGTTCAGTATATGATAACAAAGTTTCACTAAAAGTCAGCGGAAAACTTGTTGCATCAGGCAGTCTTGTCATCATAAACGACAGATTTGGCGTAAGAATTGAACAGGTATCGGAGTCAAATCCTGCAAGCAACTATAATACTCCTGCAGAAGAGAATACAGAAGCAATTAAAAATGAAGAATTTGATTACAGTGACTTTGAAGTAGAAGATGAATCAAATGAAAATTGATTTTGCGATAAATATTATTAAATATTTACCAGTAAGATAAACAGAGCATAAACGCTCAATAAAAAAAAGAGGATAGTAAAAATGGGATATATTTCAAACTTTATCGTTTACACACTTGCCATGGTCGGAGTAATTGTAGTTGCTCTGTTGGTATTTAAGAATGCAACTTCTGTCGGAGGTGGTAAGCATTCAAAATACTTGAAAATTATAGACTCAATCTCGCTTGGACAAAGAAAAAACTTATTTATTGTATCAACAGGAAAAGAGCAATTCCTCATTGCAGGTGATGTAAATAACACAAGCCTGATTTCAAAAATTGAAAACATAAATTCAATTAACGCTGAAACATTAAATGACTTTCAGCCTGATATAAAGTCTTTCGGAAAAACGCTTGAAAACTTACAAAAACACAGTTATACAGGTAAAAATGAAATTGGTATAAACTCAAGCGCATTGAATAAAAAAACGAATAATTCTGTAATTAAAAATTTTGCAGATATTTTAAAATAACAGTTATATAAGTAATTCCAAACGCTCGGAGCAATTCCCTCTCCCTGCGTGAAAGGGGAAAAATGAGGGGATAACAGAAGGAAACAAAATGGATACAGCACTACAAAATATGAATCCCGTTTTACAGCTGCTTACGGTAATGACTCTATTTTCACTATTGCCGTTTGTTTTTTGTTGTATGACGTGTTTTTTGAGATTTACAATAGTATTTTCGCTGCTTAAAACCGCAATGGGTGTTCAGGTACCACCGGCAATGGTTACAATCGGCTTATGCATGATTTTGACATTTTACACTATGGGCGGAGTTTTTCAGCAGTGTTACGAACAGGGTTCCATACCTTACCAAAAGAATCAAAATATGATTATGGCAGTAGATGCAGGTTCTAAGCCCTTAAAAGAGTTTATGCTTAAACAAACAAGGGAAAATGATTTGGCATTCTTTGTTGATTTAAAATACAAAACGCCGCCTAAGTCTCCTGATGTTCTTACTATTTGGGAAGTTGCTCCCGCTTATATTTTAAGCGAACTAAAAACTGCTTTTGAGATAGGTTTTATAGTCTTTGTACCATTTATTGTTCTTGACCTTGTTGTAGCGAACATATTGCTGGCACTGGGTATGTTCATGTTATCTCCGACGATCATATCACTTCCGTTCAAATTACTTATATTTATTGCAGTTGACGGTTGGGCATTAATAGTACAGGGTTTGGTACAAAGTTATAATTAGCAAAAAGGACACAATAAAATGATAGAAATTTTAACCGAATATTTATCAAAAGGATTTATGACAATGTTGTCAATATCAATGCCATGCGTACTTACAGCCGCTGCCGTCGGTTTGGTAGTAGGTATTATACAGGCTGTAACTCAGGTACAGGAGCAAACTATTGCAGCAGCACCGAAGATTTTTCTTGTATTTTTAGTCATAATAATCGGAGGCATGGGATTTATAAAATTACTTACAAATTTGTTTGTTGACGGAATGCAGCTTGCATTTCAGACAGTACCGAAAGAAGATAATTTTGTACTTCCGGCAGATTATTACAAATACACAACACCTTTTGAAAAAGAAATGAACAGTGATAAGTTCAAAAATGTTCCAAATGTAAAAGATGTTATGAAAAATCCTTCAAAAGTTCCTTATATTGACAGACAACAGAAAATAAAATACACTTCTGCTCCACAAGCACCAATGCCAAAAGGCAACTTTGTTGAAATAAACAAAATGCTCGGAAGATAAGGGGG
>CACWIL010000070.1 GCA_902760905.1 uncultured bacterium | reverse complement strand
ACATTAGAAACATTTTTGAGCGATACATCCGTTTCGTTGTATCCTATTGCTCTCACATTCAAGTTTGTTGATTCAATTGTAGAGTTATCAATCGTTACATTTGTATCATTTTTAACGGTATTGTTCAGAAGTACAAGATTGAAGGCAGATACTTTATTTTTATCTTCTGAAGAACTGCCGCTGTTTGAACCACTCTCAGAACTTGAGTCGTTGCTGTCATTTGTGTTATCTCCATCTCCTGAACCGGAACCACTATTTGAATCCCCACTGCCGGAGTCAGAACCGCTATTTGAATCTCCGCTGCCGGATTCGGAATTGTTATTGGTGTTATTGTTATCATTGTTTTTATTATCAGAATTATATATTCCTCCGGATTGAGAATAACCCTGTTCTTCATTATTGTTTGTATTGCCGGAGCCTTTCCCTGAGTCTGAATTATTGCCGGAATCGTTACTGCCTTCTGAATCTGAGTTTGGTTTTTCACCGGAGTTGCCTCCGTTTCCTGAGCCTGTGGCATTATCACTATTCTTATTTTCCGTAAATAATGACAAGAATTTGGTTCCGTCATATTTTAGTTTTTCAGTTAAGTTTGATATTGCGTTGATATTTACTTCACCGTCATCTGCTGAAGTAGAGATTTTAGAATCTTTTATATTAACATTAGATTCTGCTGAAGTCCCTAAGCCGTACATAAATGCAGAACTTGAATCCAAAGTTGCTGTGCCGAGTTTCAGTTTAGATGTTGCACTTGATGTAATATCAACTGAATCAACCGCCATAATATCAGTTTTTGTAATATTTATGCTTGATACTGCTTTTGCACCGTCAAAGAAATCATAAGTATCATCACTAAAGTAGCTTTTGATTGCTTTCCAAACTTGCCATTCATAAGCAGGTGTCCCTTCCGGAAGCTCATCTTCATTAATCTTCATCATGATTGCCATTACGACATCTGCTCCAAACGTACCAATCCATTTTTCGTAGATTGTGTCTAAAAGTTGAAGACTTGTTTCTGTAGAACTCTTTGCGTTTGCTTCAATAGTAATCGCATCTGCAATTAATTTTGAATTAGTAATTGTTACTGTCGCTTTTGCAGCCGGTGCTACATCTTTAAAACTCTTATGAATTAAGTCGCCTGTTGTTTTATCTTGAGTTGTGTCATCTTTTTTGCCGTCATTATTGTTGTTTTGAGCTGCTTTTAATGCATCATTGTATGCTTTTATTGTATCATCTGATACTTCTTTTTCAGAAGAGTCATTAGCCTCAATACTAATTTCTCCTGCAGCCAGAGTAGTGTTATCTATTTTCACTTCGGAAGAATTTTCTGAAAGTGATGATTTTTCATAGGTTTTATCTATTGAATATGTTGTTGTGGTTTTATCCTTGTCTTTGTCAGAAGTACTATCAGGGTTAGGTGTTGTTGTTTTAACTGTTTTAAGCCCTGTTATAGTGTTTATAATAGTCTTAGTTGTTGTTTTGTTGTTTGTCGAACCATTATCTGAATTTGTTGTTGTAGGATCAGTATTATTTCCGGTATTATTGTTTGATTCAATTTTTTCTATTGCCGTTGTTAAGATTTCTTCATTAACTTTATTTGTTACAAGAGCAATTTTACCGTCTTTTAATTCGATATTATCAGCATTTTCTATATCATTTGATACAAGAGAATTAAACAATGCTTCTGCTGCGCTATCAGCTGTTATTTGATTATCATAACCCTGAATACCGGCAAAAATTCCCGGTTTTGCATTAGCAGATTTGGATATATCACTTGGATTAACATTAGTTAAAATTCTTCTGCCGTATGCATTAACTTCATCACGTGCGAAAATTTTACCGTTTATTATGATATCGCCGGAGGAGTTTGTAATAAGACTTTTATAGTTATCGTTTTTTAAATTAAAATCTAATTGGTCTAAATTATCACCGTAAGTTTTTTTAAATAAGTCATATGCGTTCTGAGACGGTGCCATTAATGTCAGTGAGCCAACATTAAGGATACCTGACGCACCCACAACTATGCCGTTTGGTGAAACAAATATTGCGTGTCCGTTATAAAAGTTGTTATCCCTCATTGTATTTACAATACCGTTAATAATAACTTGGTTATCTACGAGGTTTACGAACTTTGAATAGCCCTCTTTGTAAATAAGATTGGCTATATCACCTTTTGACAAGTTAAAATTCTCATATTCTCTAAAACCTGTGCTGCCTGAAACTTTTGCAGCTTCAATGTTATAAACATTTCCGGTTGGATTAACACCCGATATCTCAGATGCTATAACACCGGAAGGTAATCCAAATAAGAGCATACCTGTACAAATCAGGGTTGCCGTAAGTTTCTGTAAAATATTTTTTGCCATTCTTATATTCCCAATATTATTGATTTTTATATACAATAAGTCCTTTTTATCATTTTAACAATTAATAATTTTTACCGCAGTAAATTTACAAACAAATTTTACAAAAATTTACATTAAAACAGAATGTCAAAAGTCAATATCTGATAGGGTTTTACCCCTCTAAAAAAAAACACAAAATTTTGACTAAAATTTTTGTAAAAAAATCGTCTTTTTTTGTAAAAAATTTGTTGAAAATCTAAAAAATTTCATGCTATTATTTTTTTTAAAACAGAGGAAAGATGAAAAAGAGTTTTATAGCAACAATATTTATTGCTGCAATTCAGCTATCAGTGTCAGCAGCACCGGATTTACCGCCGGGGGTAATCCCTCAGGCAGGGACCGTTAACAATCAAAGCCTGGAGATGTTAAGGCAGCATCAAATTGAAAGACAAATACAGGAAGATTATAAACGCTTTGAAGAACGCAAAGAAAGCGGAGAAGCTGAAAAAGACGAAGAAGTAAAAAAACAAGAAGGAACTTTTGAAAAAGCCAAGCCGGAAGAATATGCTACAAAAGGAGTGTATGTAGACAAATTTGAAGTTTCACCTTCTTACATTATGACAGTAGAAGATGTCGAAGAGATTTTAGCTCCTTACAAAGGTAAGAATTTAACCTTTGAGCAATTAAAAGAGGTTGTAGCAAAATTTAACACCTGGTATGCCAGGAATGGCTGTGTTACCTGCAGAGCATTTTTACCGCCTCAGACGTTAGAAAACGGTGTTGTCAAAATAAAACTTGTAGAAGGACGAGTTGGCGATGTAAGTGTTTCAGAGAACAAGTGGACAAGGTCCAAATATATAGAAGAAAGACTTGATTTACGAAAAGGTGATGTCTTTAATATTCAGGATTTAGAGCGCTCAATGGTTATATTTAACAGATATAATAACGGCGTTCAGCTGACAGGCTCCCTTAGTGCAGGTCAGTCTGAGGTAGGTACTACTGATGTAAAGATTCAGGCTCACGAAAAATTTCCTTTTCATATAACTGCAATGATGGATAACGCAGGAAGACAGTCTATCGGTGAGTACCGCGGTGGTCTTATGCTTCGTCATGACAGCTTAACGAAACATCGTGACCCACTGACATTAGGTTTTTATGCCAACAAACATGCAATAACGCCATTTGCAGACTATAATTACCCCGTAAATAGAAAAGACGGCAGAATCGGTTTTAGTTTTTCATCTTCTAACTCTGAAATCGGGAACGGTGCATACAGAATTTTTAACATTAAAAGCCGTTCACAAAACTACTCGTTGTATTATACTCAACCAATTTTCAGAAAACCATGGACTGAGTTAACGAGTACAACGTCTATTGCTTATAAACATTCTGCAACAAGTTTTGACGGACATGATATTTTTGAAGACAAAGTTACAACAGCCACAACAGGTTTGACATACAGATATGATACCAAAAAAGGTATTTGGTATGTTAATCAAAATGTCGGATATTCATTCCCGATATTTGATAAAAATTCAAATTACCTGAAAGTAGATGGCGGAGTACTAAGGCTGCACGACTTTGGGCACGGTTTTGTAGGAACTGTACGAGGTAATTATCAATTTATTCCTAAGGATGACGTTCCGTATGTTGACCAAATGATAGCAGGTGGTGCAACAACAGTCAGAGGATATTCAGAAGGCCTTTTGGTAGGAAGAAACGGATATATACTTAGTGCAGAACTTATGTTCCCGCTTGGACCAAGGGTTATTTATACAAAGAAACATCCAAACACTCCAACTCCTTTTATCGGAAACTATGTAAGAGGTTTTGTATTTGCTGATCACGCAGGAATATTTCCTTACAAAGGTTCAGGTGAAGGACATCAAAGCTACGACGGAAGTGACTTCTTAGCAAGTATAGGTTTTGGTACAAAAATCAGCCTGCCAGGAGAACTTAATTTGAGAATGGCGTGGGGTTTCCCGCTTATGAGCAACAGATACGAGACAAGCAGTTGGGGAAGATTTCATATAGACTTATCTTTGTCTCCTGATTTCGATACGATAGTCGCATTAAGACAGCCAAAAGATAAT
The DNA here is from genome assembly GCA_902760905.1 of uncultured bacterium. Classification (GTDB taxonomy): domain Bacteria; phylum Cyanobacteriota; class Vampirovibrionia; order Gastranaerophilales; family Gastranaerophilaceae; genus CAG-196. Next base: position 2,490 of record CACWIL010000070.1, on the reverse strand, counting down.
GGGATAAACGAAAAAGAAAATAACGAACCTGCAAACAAAACAGAGGCTTTCCAGGGTCAAAAATTTGTAAGAGCACAAATTGATACAACAAAAACAAAAAAAGAATTAAGAGAAGAAAAGAAAGCTCTGAAACAGAAGGAAAAAGAAGCTGAGTTGAAGGCTAAAGAAGCACAAGCAAAAATAAGAAAAGAATTAGAAGAAGAAAGAAAAATTGATGAATTAATATACGGAAAACAAAAAACATCAAAATTCGAATTTTTAAAGCTAAAAACAAAGCACTTTTTCTCAAAGAAAAAATCTGATAAAACAAAAACAAAACAAGAAAAAATAAATAAAAAAGCAGATAAATCAACTGTTGAACAAAAACCTTCAAAGATTGAATTATTTAAAAATAAGTCAAAAATTTTTTTCCAAAAATGAATACTTATAGCTTTTCTTATTGAAAAATTACTCTGGGATAAAAGTATATCTATCTTTCATGCTTCTGCCCTGAGAATTTTTAACCTTTTTATTTTTATGGCGGTTTTTATTTTTTCCTCCGACATAAGTTTCGTCAATTTCTACATCATTATCCAAAACAATATTATTCTCGATCTTAAAACAATTTCTGATTCTGTATAATATAAACCAAGCAGTTGTTTGAGTTACATTTAAATCTTTTGCCAACTGCATTGATGAAATGCCCTTTTTGTGTGTTGTTATGATATAAATAGCCAAAACCCAAGTCCTAAGTTCGATTTTAGTATTCTCAAACATTGTCCCTGTTTTTACATTAAAATCTTTTCCTGTTTTTGCACAACGAAATCTGTTACGACTGCATTTGTAAACTTTTGCAGTGCTATCATAAGGACTTATAACCTCATTACCCCAACGAACTAATATTAAGATTAAAGACTTTTAACCCATCAGAAGAATGTCGGATGTATTTTTTTATTCTGTGTTTTAAATTTTATAAATGCCCAGAATTATTAAAAATACTCTCTTAAATTATATTCCGACTTTCTTTAATACAGAGCAAAAAATCAATCCTGCAAGATTTTTTGTACCCAATAATAATTCTGTAAAAAATGGGGACATTATTTATATCTGTGAAAGAGAGCTTAGAGCAAAAGACAATTTTGCTCTACGGTTTGCACTTCAAAAAAGTAAAGAACTCAATTTGCCACTGAAAATAATTCATCCAAAAACAAATTATGAATACCTGCCAAAACAAGAATTTATAGATAAACAAGTTGCTCAGGCAGAATATCAATTCAAAAAAATTGGTTTAGATTTTAAAATTATTGAAAAATCTACTTCCGAAATTTTTGCAGTTTTTAAACCTGCTATGTTAATTCTTGATTTTAATCCGGTTTTAAAAAGAGATTATTTAAAAAATGCAGATTTTAAAATCTATGAAATAGACGGGCATAATATCATTCCTGCAAGATTTGTTTCAGACAAACAAGAGTATTCCGCTGCAACTATGCGCAGAAAAATTTATTATAATATTTATCCATTTCTTACAGAGTTTGATAATTTAATAACAGAAAAAGTTGAAGCTGATTTTGTTTTAGAAGATTTTATAAAAAATAAATTGCCTTATTATGCGCAATACAAAAATGATATGTCAAAAAATATTATGTCGGGCTTGTCTAAATATTTAAATTCAGGTTTTATTTCCTCTCAAAGAATAGCAATAGAAGTTATAAAATCAGATGCTTCAAATGAAAACAAAGAAGCATTTTTAGAAGAGCTTATAATAAGAAAAGAATTGGCAGATAATTTTTGTTTGCACGTTCATTCTTTTAAGGATTTTTCGGGAATTCCGGCCTGGGCAAAATTGTCGCTTGATAATCATAAATACGATATCAGACCATATATTTATTCAATTGAGAAGTTAGAAAATGCAAAAACACACGACAAATTATGGAATGCGGCACAAATACAATTAATGAGGGAAGGAACAATACACGGATATTTAAGGATGTATTGGGCAAAAAAGATTTTAGAGTGGACTCCTTTTCCTGATGAAGCGTTAAGAATTGCGATATATTTAAATGACAAATATGCTTATGATTCACCTTCACCAAACGGTTTCGCAGGAATCTTATGGGCAATTGGAGGATTGCATGACAGAGCATTTACTGATTATCCTGTAACAGGCAAAATCCGCAGAATGACTTATGATTCGGCAAAAAGAAAATATGATTTAACCGATTATTTGAAAAAATATATGTAAGAATAATACAAAACGGAAGCCTTTTGCATACTGAGTTTTTGTTGCATCAACTTTTTAGAAAAGTCTTTGTCTATTACTTTTTTACTATAGCGTCAAAGGAGATTGTTTTTTGTATTTATGGCAGAATCGTATATAAATCTCTTACATTTGGGATATTATATAATTTGATTGGTAATTATATACAATGTTACAGTAAAATTATGTCATTCTGAGGGGGAAATATCCATTTTGCCCCCGAAGAATCCCTATAACTTTAGCAAAGAAACAGT
>CACWIL010000069.1 GCA_902760905.1 uncultured bacterium | reverse complement strand
ATACGTATCTGAAGTTGTCATGAATTTTGGCGAAGGTTCAGAAAACGCCTCTGGCGAAGTTTACGAGCTTTTATATAAAGCTTTAAACAGAATCTCAAATTCTGACTTAAAAAAAGACATGCTAATTGCTGCAATAAAATTTCAATTAAAAATTCTTCTTATTATGGGATTTTGTGTCGAGCTTGATACTTGTCTTTGCTGCGGAGAAAGAATACTGGATGAAGACATGTATTTTTCGACAAAAATGGGCGGAGTAGTTTGCAAAGACTGCTGTGAACCATTAGGTGTCAAATTAAAAATGAATCATAAGATAAGAGATTTTATGCAGGCAATGTTACAGTTTGATTTTGATTTTGAAAGTGAATATGACAAAAAAGCAAACGAGAAGGTTTGTCAGGTTTGTTTTGATTTACTGGATGAATACATAAAAACCCATACTAACAAACGTCAAAAATCAATAAAAATGGTAAAAGAAGGAGTAAATATATAGAATAATCTATATATAATACATCCAAATCACTATACGCTGACAAGCATCCCTCGTCCAAGGGGAGAAGGTTGGGGTGAGGGGGCAGAAAATGAAAAAATTAAGAATCGGTCATCTATATCCAAAACTATTAAACATTTACGGCGACGGCGGAAATATTATAACCCTGAAAAAACGTGCTGAATGGCGGGGAATTGAAGCAGAAATTCATGAAATTAACTCTGGTGATGTTTGGCTTGGAGAACACGATATTTATTTTATCGGCGGAGGTCAGGATTTGCAGCAGATAGAAGTATCTAAAGAACTTCAAAGACACAAAGTTTTTCTGACTGCAGAACGTGACAGAGGAGCAGTATTTCTTGGAATTTGCGGCGGGTATCAGTTAATGGGACATTATTATCAGCCTCATGATGCAGACAAACTTATGGGAATTAGCCTGCTTGATGCATATACTGTTGCAGGAAATAAACGATTTATCGGTAATGTAACAGTTAAAACAGAATATGAGTTTGCTCCAACACTTGTAGGATTTGAAAACCACAGCGGATTAACTTATCTGCAGGGTGACACAAAACATATCGGAACTATGATTGTAGGAAATGGTAACAACGGACAGGATAAAACAGAAGGTGCCAGATACAAAAATGTATTCGGAACATATATGCACGGTTCGTTTTTACCTAAAAACCCAAAATTTGCAGATTACTTGTTAGAACTTGCTCTTGGGGAGAAGTTAACGCCTCTTGATGACACAATTGAAGATAATGCTCATAATGCCTTAATTAATAAAGCTTATTAAAAAAAAGAGAACCTTTTCGGTTCTCTTTTTTAGTTATTTAAGCGACTCAATCAGGTCCTTAATTACACCTTCCTGAACAGTTATTTCTTCTATTCTTGAATTAGTTTGTTCAACGAGTTCCTTTGGAGCATTAGCAACAAATTTTTCGTTTTTCATTCTGCCTAACAATCCGTTTTTTTCGTTTGTAAGCTTTTCAAGTTTCTTTTCCTGACGCTTGATTTCTGCTCCCAAATCAATTAAATCAGCTAGCGGAATAATAAGTTTTGAAGTTGAAACAACAGCTGTTGCGCTCTTTGGTGGGACAGAAGCATCGAGTTCCGCATAAGTTATATTATTAACTTTTGCAAGTCTGTGAATATAAGATTCAATAGCTTTGAATATTTCTTTTTCTCTGCCTTCGGAACGTATCTCAACATCAACAGTGGCAGAAGTCGGTATATTAAAGCTTTGTCTTACATTTCTTAAAGAGGTAATTGTATCAAATACAAGCTTCATCTCTTCTGCCTCAGTCGGATATGAGAGTTCCTGTTTATATGTCGGATATTCTGCAATAATCAAAGCAGAAGTTTCTTTTGTTCCGGGAATCAACTGCCATACTTGTTCAGTAATATGAGGCATAATCGGATGCAATAATCTTAATGACATATCAAGAACGTATCTTAAAACTCTCTGAGTATTGAGTTTTTGTTCAGAATCCTGAAGCTGAATCTTTGCAATTTCAACATACCAGTCACAGTACTCTGAACGGAAAAAGTCATACAGGACGTGAGCGATTTCACCTATTCTATAGTCCTTCATATTATCGTTAACAAGCTTTGCAGTTTCGTTCAATCTGTCAAGTATCCACTTATCCACTAACGTTAATTTACCCCTGTCGATTGGGTTATCATCAACACCATCAAGGTTCATCAATACGAATCTCGAAGCGTTCCAGAGTTTGTTGGCAAAGTTTCTGCCGTACTCAAACCTTTCATCAGAAATTTTGATATCCTGACCGCCATAAGTACAAAGAGAAGTCATTGTAAATCTTAAAGCGTCACAACCGTACTTATCAATAATCTCAACAGGGTCTATTGTATTACCCTTGGATTTAGACATTTTTTGACCTTTCTCATCTCTGATTAAGCCATGAATATAAACATCTTTAAAAGGAGCTTTACCGGTAAACTCTAAGCCCATTGTAATCATTCTTGCAACCCAGAAGAAAATAATATCAAATCCTGTTACTAGAACGCTTGTCGGATAAAACTTTTTAAAGTCATCCGTTTCAGAGTTCGGGAAGCCCATTGTAGAGAACGGCCACAACCCTGATGAGAACCATGTATCAAGACAATCTGATTCCTGAACGTAATTATTCGGATCAGGATTCTCTTTTGCAACAACCATTTCACCGGTCTGCTTATTATAATAAGCCGGTATTTGATGTCCCCACCAAATTTGACGGGAAATACACCAGTCACGTATGTTTTCCATCCAGCCTAAATAATTCTTTGTCCATCTGTCAGGAATAAAATTAATTCTTCCGTCTTTTACAGCTGCAATAGCTTCTTTTGCAAGCGGTGCCATTTTAACAAACCACTGTTCAGATAAAAGCGGTTCAATAGTTGTATTACACCTCTGACATTTACCGACGTTGTGTTCGTGGTCTTTAACTCTCAGAAGGAAGTTATTATAAGAAAGCATCTCAACAACTTTCTTTCTGGCTTCATATCTGTCTAAGCCCTGATATTCAGGCGGAACTTCGGAACAAGACTTCATCTTGCCTTCTTCGTCAATAACCCAGATAGGCTTAAATCCATGCCTGTTACCTACTTCAAAGTCGTTAGGGTCGTGAGCTGGAGTGATTTTAACAGCGCCTGTACCAAATGACTTATCAACATATTCGTCTGCAATAATAGGGATAACTCTGTTAGTAAGAGGTATCAAAACATTCTTACCGATAAGTTCGGAATACTTTTTATCACTCGGGTGTACTGCAATAGCAACGTCACCAAACATTGTTTCAGGACGGGTTGTATCAACTATGATAGCTCCCGGTTCGTTAACGAGCGGGTAAGAGATTTCCCACAGATGTCCCTGCTCTGTTTCGTATTCAGTTTCTATATCAGAGATTGCAGACTGGCAGCGTGGACACCAGTTTACAATATACGCACCTTTATAAATAAGACCTTTATTGTATAGTTTTACAAACACTTCCTTTACCGCTTCAGAACAGCCTTTGTCAAAAGTAAATCTTTCTCTTGAACGATCAAAAGAAGCACCGAGTTTTTTCATCTGGTCTAAGATTCTGCTTTTGTGTTCATTGGTCCATTCCCAGGTTTTTTCAAGGAATTTTTCTCTTCCCAAATCATGACGAGTAAGACCTTCTTTTGCAAGCTGTTTTTCAACTACATTCTGAGTAGCAAGTCCAGCATGGTCAGTTCCGGGAATCCATAAAGCTTCATAACCGCTCATTCTGTGATAACGGGTTAAAATATCCTGCAAAGTCTCATCAAGAGCGTGTCCCATATGGAGAACACCCGTAACGTTTGGAGGAGGAATTACGATAGTAAACGGAGGTTTGTCTGAATGAGCATTAGCTTTAAAATACTCTCCTTCCTCCCAAAACTTATACATTTTTTCTTCTGTAGATTTTGCATCATAAACCGTAGGTAAATCTTCTATTTTTATCATTGTATCTGTCATAGTTTTCCCTCTGTTAGTGTAAAAATTATACATTAATAATAACACAAACAAAGATTTACATTTTTTATATATTTAGATACAAATTGTTAATAAATTATCTGAACAGTAATATTTCTTGAACGTTCTTTATTATCAAAATCCAAAAGAACAACCTGCTGCCATGTACCAAGATTTAATAAACCGTCTACAAGCGCTATACAAACAGAACTTCCAACAAGAGCAGAACGTACATGAGCATATCCATTTCCATCGTGCCAAATTTCATCATGATGATACTCTGCACCTGCCGGAGCTATTTTGTCCAATGCTTCTTTTAAATCTTTTACCAAGCCTTCTTCGTATTCTATTGTAGTAACTGCTGATGTACTACCCTGGATCGAAACACATACAAAAGCATCTTTTAATTCATGTTTATATACACAATTCTGAACATGCTTTGTAATGTTTATAATATCATTGTTACCTCTTGTTTTTATTCCGAAATGTTCATTAATTATTGGCATATTCTTGCTCCTTGCTGGCTTCATTATTTGGTTTATTCTCTACTATTGTTTTTATATTATTATCTTTCTTTCCTGTTATGGAATGTCTTTTCTTATACAAAATCACGAAAAACGCAACCAAAAGTACACTAACTCCGATAATAAAATAATTCATATACTGTTTGATAGTTTCTCCAAAGAGCATCAATACAATACTTACAAAGAAAAATCTTCCGCCTCTTCCAAGACAGCTTACAAACAAGAACTTAAATACATTCATCCTGGTAATTCCGCTTGCTATAGCAAATATATTATACGGAATAGGAGAAAATGCAGAAAAGAATACAGCAAATGCACCGTATTCTTCAAATAGTTTATCAACCATCTCTAACTTATCAGCCTTGCTTCTAAATAAATTATAAAAAAGCGGACGTCCGCCAAAACGACCAACCATATAACCAACAAGAGCACCGGTTATTGAACCCGTTGTACAAATCAGTGCATACAAAAGCGCTTTCTGAGGTATTGTAAGACACATTCCTATCAGCAAAACATCCGGCGGCAGAGGAAACCCCGGCAAACAGCTTTCAATTAATGCATTAACATATAATCCTGCTATACCCCAAGACTGAAACAAGTTGCTTATATTTAATATCATATCGTGCATATTATATTCCTTATTAATCTATTGACCTATAAAGCGTTTGTGCTTCCTGTACGCTGACATTCCCTTCCGGAACAATAAGAACTTCATATTTTTCAGTTCCTGATGCATATCCTATTTCAATTATATCACCAACTTTTAATTGCTTTGCAGGCTTAGCAGGATTTCCGTTAACCAAAACTCTCCCCATATCAGAAACAGAGTTTGCAACAGTTCTGCGTTTTATAAGTCTTGATACTTTTAAAAATTTATCCAGTCTCATCAGAGTTTCTTTATTACCTCCACTACAAGCGTTTTGAATTTATTTTTAGCTTTTTCTGCGGCAGCAATTACATCCTCATGAGAAAGCCCAACAGTACTTACGCCTGCTGCTGAATTACAAATACAACTTATGCCAATTACCTTCATTCCTGCCCAAGCAGCAACCATAGCTTCTGGAACAGTTGACATACCAACCGCATCTGCACCAAGAGTCCTTGCCATTCTGACTTCTGCCGGAGTTTCATACGAAGGTCCGGTTAATGCCATATATACACCTTCCTGTAAATCAATACCGGCATCGTTTCCCACGTTTTTAACCAGCTCTACATATTCCGGAGTATAGACTTCACTCATATCAGGAAATCTTACACCCATAGAGTCCTCATTTTCACCAATCAGAGGATTTTGTCCCATAAAATTTATATGATCGGTAATAACCATTAAATCTGATGGATTAAAGGAAGAATTTACACCCCCTGCTGCATTTGTAATTATAATTGTTTTTACACCAAGCTTCTTCATAATTTTAACAGGATACACAACTTTTTTAATTGAATGTCCCTCATAAAAATGAAAACGCCCCTGCATCATAACAACATTTTTGCCGTTTATTTCAGCAAAAACCAATCTTCCCTTATGCCCTTTTACTGTAGAAGCCTCAAATCCGGGAATATCTTTATAATCGATTGATATATCACAATATTCTTCAGCTAATTCTCCCAAACCGGAACCTAAAATAATACCAACTTCAGGATTAAAACCTTGTATTTTTTTCTTTATTAAATCAACTGTTTCTTCAATCATAAAATTCCCCTCATACACACCCATAACTATTCTAGCGCAATAAAAAAACACTGTATACAATATACAGTGTTTTTTTACAAAACTATATAATTATATATTAGTAATCTCTGTAATTTGGATAACAAGGATCAAAATCTATATTATCATCACTATTATTATCCTCTTTTGAACTTCCATATATACAACCGCTGGCAGTTCCTGCAGCACCTGCCAGTAAAACAGGTAATAAAGCACCGCCTGACAACACTGCAGCTGCACCTCCGGCTAATATAGTACCAAGTATTCCGTATGCTCCTGCTTTAGCACCTTTAAACGCAGGCTGCATTTCAGAAACTGACTTAACATGCAATTGTTGTGTCTGAGGTTGTTTGTTTCTTAATTTGTAATTGTAATTCATAGGTTGTGCAACACTAATGGAGCTTACTCTCATACCACACACTCCTTTCCATTAATCTTCTATCTTATATCTCGTCTATAATCTACTTAGTTAGGATAACTCCTGACAAGATATTTGTCAATCATTCTAAAGTATGATTTTAGACAATATCCTGAATAAGTTATGCGATTTAAAATCATTAGAACAACAGTCTGAACAGCAAGAATCTCTTATTTAATTTTTCTGAGAACTTCTTTAGATTTGAAACTGTTTTTGAAGCATCCTGCATAATCTGTTTAAGATTTTCTTTATCACCATTTTCACCGTTTACAGTTTCCAGTGCCTTTGTTACTTCGTACATTGTCACATTCATGTTATCAATTGTAGCAACAATTTTTGTTTTAAGTTTTTCGTTATTAAAGTGATGATAATTAGCATCAACTTCTCCAATAATAGGTGTTAGTGCATCAGACAGTTTTGTAAATGATTCTGCTGTCTGATACATCATAGGCTTAAATTTCTCATCACCTATAATACCATTTATATTGGTTGCAAGTTTATTAAAGCTGTTCGCAACGTCGCTCATCATCCATAATATTGTATCAATATCATTTCTTGATGTATCAATAAGTTTTTCGGTCTTCTGCAATGTGGTTGTAGCCTGAGCTGTTAAACCTTTAAAGTTAGAAACAGAATCTCTAATATCAGCTATCATCTTATCATTCATCAAGTCATTAACCATCTTACTCATCTCTGTTAATGATTCAGCAGCCTGATACTGCAAGTCCATAAAGTCAGCAATTCTCAACGGTTCCACAATAGTATAAGGTGATGTCTGCTGAGGATACGGAAGTGCTGAACCGTCCTGAGGCTCAATTCTGAGTTTCTTTTCATCACCAACTGTTACGACTTCACCTTTCATAAAGTGCGGTAATCTTAACCCCGGAAGATTAACAACATAATCAACCTTGTATGCAAACGGGGTTTTTACCGTATCTGAAAGTTCAATAGGAACCAGCTTTGAAGACATTATTTGGGATTTTTTAACAAATCCTACATCATATAATTTTTCATCCAGTTTTATCTCAACCGGAGCATCTTTAAGAATTAAATCTTGTTTTGTAACAGGAATATATACTGAACGCAGCTTTGGAGGTGTAATTTCAAGGAATTGTTCACCTATCAGTCCTGATTGCTGAATACTTAATGTTGAAGCTTTAGGAATTACAATTCCGGGCTGGGTAATAACGAATTTCATTTTAACATAACTGGATACACCATCAACCACAGGAGTAATCTCTTCTACCTGACCGACCCTCATACCCATCATTTGAACACCTGAACCAGGGCGCATTCCGTTTACATCTTTAAACTGAACTTCAATTCTTTCTGCTGAAGAAAAAGAACGCCCTTTAATCCACAATATCGTAAACAACAATATTGTAATAGATACTATCGTCAATAAACCAACTTTTAAAGCAGGTGAAATTTTCATTATTACATTCCTCATTAATTCATTTTCATAGGTCCGTCAATTGCGGCTTCCACAAACTGACGCGTATATGGAGTTTCTTCTCTGCAAAGTTCTTCTGGTGAACCTTCAAAAACTGCATGTCCATTATACAACATTAATACAGAATCGGCAGTCCTTCGAATAGTTGACATTTGATGAGTAACTACAATTGAAGCTGCATGTGTTTCATTTTTGAGCCTTACGATATAATCTTCAATAAGAGTCGAAGATATAGGATCTAAGCCCGCCGTAGGCTCATCATAGAGAATGATTTTTGGTTCTGTTACAATAGCCCTTGCAAAGCTTACACGTTTTTGCATCCCACCTGACAGTTCAGAAGGAAATTTGTTTTCAATACCTGATAAACCAACCAATTCAAGCTTTTCTGCTACGATTTTTTCAAGCTCTCTTTTTGTATATTTACCTCTCAAATCTTTTCTTTCCTGAAGTGCAAAAGATATATTATCAAATACATTTAAAGAATCAAATAAAGCTGAATACTGGAAAACCATAGCAACATCACCACCTGTTGTTATTATCTCACCCGAATCTTTTTCTATCAGTCCGCTTATAAGTTTCAGAACAGTACTCTTACCTGAACCGCTAAATCCGACAATAGAAAGGATTTTTCCATCTTCAACCGTAAATGAAATATTGTCTAAAATTGTTCTGTTTCCAAATTTTTTAACTAAGTTTTTTACTTCTATACTCATTTTCTGTTTTCCATTTTCAAATTTTAATTAATAAAAGCATGCCGCTGCAAAAATTAAATCGACAATAACAATTGCAACAAATGACCAAACTACTGCCTTTGTTGTAGCGTAACCAACACCTTTAGCACCGTCTTTGGCCTGCATTCCAAATGAACAGCTTATTAAGGTAATAACAAAACCGAAAGCAAATGCTTTCATGATACAAACTCTTAAATCATGCATATTAAGTCCAAACCAAACCGAATCAAAATATGCTTTAAACGTCAATCCGGAAACCAGATTTGAAGCAACTGCACCGCCTGCAATTCCGACAAGAGAAGATATAATTACCACTACCGGCATCATAAATGTGCCTGCCAGAATTCTTGGTGTAAAAAGATAGTGAACCGGATTAACCTTCAATACTTTTATTGCATCAATTTGATCTGTTACCTTCATCGTAGCAAGTTCAGAAGCCATAGAAGAACCTATCATTGAAATTATTGCAAATCCGGCCATAATCGCAGCTTCTTCTCTTACCATTAATATTGCAATAAGCATCCCAACATAGTTTCCTCCGCCTTGTTTAACCATTTCTCCTGCAACTTGCATGGCAACAATTATTGAAGTCATGCCTACAATAGATAATGTAATAGGAAGCGATGTAAAACTAAAACGATAGCATTGATACATGAACTCTTTAAAAGTTGTAGGTTTATTCTTGAGCCCTTTAAAAAACTCAATACCATACATTACAATCATACCGAGTCTTTCTATAAGACTACCTGCAACCTGCAGAAGCATCCTGTAAATTTTGTATGTATATGTTGACTTAAAATATACTTTCAAAAAGCCCCCAAAAGATATTTCTGTAACAAAATACAAATAGGCTGATAACCCGTTTTGTACACATCTATTATATCAAATAAATGAAATTTTGTTAAATATAAAAGAATCGGGTTTTGAATATCAAAACCCGATTCTTTGAAAATTTTAACCAATGCGTTATTTTTGACCGTAACGTTTTTTAAATCTTTCAACACGTCCTTCAGAGTCAAGAATTTTTTGTTGACCTGTGTAGAACGGGTGGCAGTTTGAACAAATTTCAACTGTAAGATTATCAACAACTGAACCTGTTTCGATTTCGTTACCACATACACATTTAATAACGGTTTTCTTATATTCAGGGTGTAATCCGTCTTTCATTTTAACCTTCTTTCTTCAAGATTCCAAACTTGATTCCATATTTCGACCTAATATATTTTATATTGCTAAATTTTTTATTTCAAGCACAATTAATCAGTAAGATAAA
>CACWIL010000068.1 GCA_902760905.1 uncultured bacterium | reverse complement strand
GTTGATGCTGTGAGTTTTTGATGGTGGATTCATTTTGAGTTTTTTCAAGAAAGATTCACAGATCTTTGTAAGTCGTCAAAATAGCAGGTGAATTTTTTGTTACAAATCCTACGCGGAATTATTGTTTGAAACTTTGCAAAATAATTTAAATAGAAACTCTATAAAGGGTAATTCTTTCAATCGATACGTATATACCAAAAATGTAAAAAGATAATATGTATCTGCCTGGTTATTCATCTTTCCAAAGTTCTAATGTGTTTGGTTCATCTGAGAAAAAATTTAGAATAGGAAAATCAGACAGAAATTCTTTATTTTGGTATACGAATATACAAACGAAAGTGACTTCTGCCAATATAACAAAGGACACAATAATCCAAAGATAAATAAGTTTTTTATTGAGTGAATTTGTTTGTTTGCTTGTGTTTTGTGAAGAAACATCCTGCTTCTTATAATCAATTTGTTTTTGGCGTGAACTATTATAATTAATAATTTCTTTGATCATCAAACTGTCGTAATTTTCTTTAATTTGATTATAAAGATTTTCTTTAAGTTTCTCGTTTTGTCCTTTGTCTAAAAAATCAGATATGGATTCTGTTTGGATTCTTGTAGTTGTTTTAGAATTTTGTTCTCTGATTAATAAATTTTCTTTTTTAATTTGAATGTGATCGTAGCTTTCGAATATATCTTCTATGAGACTGTTGTATTCTTTAATAATCTGGATTTTTTGTGTATTGTTAATATGAATATAGCCAATGAGTTTTTGTAGATTTTCTAGACAGGAAGTTAGAGAATCATCCTGTTCAAGGATTAAATAATCTATGTTCTCCCTGATTTCTGCAAGTAGAATAACCGTGTGGTTGAATATTTCACTGCTATTTACATTACTATTCTGCTCGCTAGCAATATTCTGTATATGATGTTCAATTGTTTTTATCATATTTGAACCTATAGAAATTATTAAAGATGACAAAAATCATTGTTTCAGTTTATTATACATGATTTGCATCGTATATGCTGTTTGGACTAACGAAGAATATTTCATTGAAAGAATATAATTTGCTTTGTATTCTAGTTGAATAGCAATGACCTGATATAAGTGATTTACTTCAAAATATTGATTTTCAATTATTATCACATATTTCATGAGGTTAAGCTTTTTTTAATACTGATTTAATATTAAATGTTTTAGAATTACAGATAGGCGTTATAAGTCAGCGCTTTGATATTATCAATATTGTTTTTTATCTTTGAGCTTCTTTATGAATACTAATTATTTAATTACTTCTCATTCTCTTCGTGAATATAAGGTTTTAGGCGCTTCCGGATATTCATTGAGGGATTATTGGGAAAGGTTTATCCGGTTTATCAGCCGAGAACTGTATCGAGATGAACAGGACAAAGCAAAGTCGGTAGAAGCAATATTTTCGTGTCCTATTTTTGGAAATAATAAAATTGAATGGTATGTTCCTGATATTTACGGATATAACCCTAAAATATCCAAGTTATCAGAGTACGATACGGAACTTCGTGATGTTATTCGTGGTGAATTAATAAAAAAAATAAAAAGTATCCGTCTGCGAGCGATAAAATATTTGACAGATCGAAAAGGTAAGAAAAATAGTATCGATAGAGATTCGTTGTTTTTATCGTATTTATATGATGAAAGTAGGGATTATGAATATGGATGTGCTTTGTTTTTTGAGGAAAATAATGTTTATGTAATAAATGATCAGTATCCCGTAATTGCCGGGTGGGGAATTAAAAGAATTGCTGATAAAGATGATGAAGATATATTTTATCAGAAATATATTTCTGATTTGGAAATAAAGAAAGATCCTGAAGAGGAGCAGAATGAAAATATCGAAGTTGTAAATTATGTTCCATTTCCAAATCAAAAAATTCAAAACACCGATGATGAAATTACATATATTTCAATTCAAAGCAGTAAATCTGACGAAGGAATAAATTTTGATTTTGAACAAGAGTCCGCAGATAATGATGTAAATGACAGTTTTGAAAATACTAAAACACAATGTATAGATGGAATTTATGCAGATGACAACTTTGATAATGCTGAACCTGATGATGAAAATTCCAAAAATGAAAATACTTATTTCGCTGATGCACCGGAAGGTATAAATTCTGATTTTGATATAGGTGGTACTGATAATGTAGAGGAGAACAGTGATTGTATAGATGATTCATTTGATGAGCGAAAACCACTGGGTAAGTTAAATGAATCAGGTAGCGAAACAGAGTGGTATTGTGAGAAAAAAAATGTAATTTCTGAAAGTAAAAGTTCAGAAAATAAAGAAAAAGCGCATCGATTGTGTTTGATTCTTTTAGGCATTCTTATTTTGTTATTATTGTTAGCTCTTCTTCTTTGGCTGCTTGCTGGTAGAAGCATTAGTAATACAGTTTTTAATTTTGGAAGAACTGAAACTGTACCGTCGTCGGTTGATACTCCTTCTGTATCTACTGAACAGATTAATACTGGATCAATTCCTTCTTTAGAAGGAATTTCAACCGGAACAAGTTCACTAGCAGACGGAGAAAATAACACCAATATTTCTGCTCCTGAATCTGATAATGGGAAATCCATACATAGAAATACAGAAAGTGATAAATACCATGGTGAAAGTGTTGGTTCCGGATCGGATGAGAATTCCGGCAAAGGAAAAATGACGGATAAAAGAGCAGAACAAAGGGATTCGCCGGAAATCAAAGCAAACAAAAATGGATTGAATGGTGTGAAAGTTGTTGATCTGGATGCACCTAATGGTAACTACATCATGGATGATTCGACAGGCGAGAAAATTACCTACGATGATATAATCGGAAACTCAAAATCTGCTGATAATTATGATAATCCGCATACTGCAAAATTGGATGGAGATAAAAAAGAGTTACCATGTTACTTTAGCGATTTTGAAATTGATCTGAGTACCAGGGATGAAAATGGACATCAGATAATTTACAGTTATCTTGTATCTCATCAGTCGTATCGACAGGTTTCTTTTACAGTAAAAAAAGATGGGAATATGACAGATTGCGGAAGTGTAAAATTAATTAATGAGGCGAATTACCGCGCTGATTTTAAACTTGACTGTGATGAACAGTTTGCATCCAAATTACCAGAGGTAAGTTGTGATTTTTCTATACCGATTTGCAAGGGGTGGTTGAATGATTCTGGATTAAATGTCAATATGCACTCATCGCAGATTACTAGTTGTTCCAAATAATATAAATAGTTTTGATTGTATTTTGAAGTATGGCTATAAATTTTAAAGATAATACATTAATTTATTCTTTTATTGAAAAAGTTGATATTAGGGATTTAAGTTTAAAGATTATTAATAATGCTGAAAGTCAGTTAGATATCGCCTGGGATGAAAAAGAAGAACGGTTTCGATGGATTAATTCAGGTGCCAACCTGACATTATCGTCTACATATCCTGACCGGGATATTATTGGGGATGCTTCGATAGAACTTAATCCCTGTCTGGTTAATTTCCTCACGAGTTCTGCTCGTGATTACGTTTTTAAAATTCAATTATTTCATAAAAATGAAGTTTTAGATGAATGCAAAGTTACACCAGACAAGTTTAGAAAAGAAATTGAAGATCAGGAAAGTAAGAAATTAGCAAGCCAGGGAATTGGCGCCAACCTTGTAGTGGCGCTGAACGATATGAACGATTCTGCAAAAAATGTTTTTCGAAATCAGGACGTAGAAGTTCACTTTGCAGAAGACAGTGCGTTTTTCGATTCTTCGCAAGTAAAAGATGAAGATAATAGTAAAGGTTACAGTGCACAGAATGATTATAGTTTTGAAAATAATAAAGTTGGTGTAGACGGTACATTATATGAAAAACATACGGAATCTGGTACTGACAACAGACAGATGGAACTTAATGCCTTTTTTCACAGAATAGGGCATCAGAATATCGGGGCCACCGTATCGGAATCATGGATTAGATTATCTTTCATTTTGGGTATTTGCATTGTCGCAGTTCTGTTTGGTTTGTGTATATATTTTCAAGGGCAGGAGTCATCTAAAGATAATTTTATACAGTTTCTTTTTCCTAACAAATCTGGAGAACAGATATCTTTTTACTGGGTGATTATTACCTTCATTATGTTTTTTGTGGCTTTGGGTTTTAAGTTCTATTATGTGAATGCGGAGATTAGTGGTAAAGCTTCAGATATCAATAACAGATTATTTGTTGAGATCAATAACAATAAGAATAATTTTAAGCAAATTGCAGATCAGGCAATTATGGATTTGAAAATAGAGAAAAAAATGCATTTTATCGGCTTGTTTTCAGATACATTGGTTCCATATACATGTGAAAATAACACCGCCTATGGTAGTTTGGAATCTGCAATTGAACATTTTAATGAAGATACAGTAGGAAGCCATACGCTTCATTACAGCAGAACTTTTATGCCATCGATACTTACTGCCTTTGGCGTGCTAGGAACCTTTATCGGTTTACTCCTAAGTTTAACCTCACTTCGTGATTATGGTATCGGGGTTGGGAGCGAAAGCTCTGATATGGTTCCTCAGATTAAGGAATTAATCAGAGGCGCTTCGACTGCATTTATTACGTCTATTTGGGGTGTGTTGTTAAGTATACTTTATACTTTAGTGTTATCTGCAGCCAAAATTTTTTCAACCAAAATGATAACCAATCTCCAGAAAAATATAGATGATGTCTTCTATCCTTATCTCAATCTTAACTCCGACTCAAAGGATTCCGTACAGACCGCTATAAGAAAACTTGGTGTTAAATTAGATGAAAATTCGAATGTTATGGCTGAAAAAATTGCATTGGCAATAACAGCTTATGTAGCTAAGGTTAATGACAGTACAGTTGGTAGTATAAGAATTATCGTGAATGAATTTAAGGAACAGTTTCTGCAAATTCTTAAAGATCAGGCCAAGGATCTTGATGCTGCTGCAAACAGATTGGTTAAAGCACAGGACTCTGCTGCTGAACATGTCAAAGAGAAATATGAACAGTGGGAATTGCAGCATAAAACTCTTGTTGATGTAGTTCAGAAAGAGTTCGATTCCATTCAGAACAGTTCAAATGCATTTGTCTCCCAGTTAGTGAATATTGATCAGAGTTTTGCAAGGTTGAACGAAAATTTTGATAATGCGTCAGATTTATATATGCAATTGATTGAAAATGCTTCAGATAATCAGAATATAATGAAAGATGTGGTAAATGAACTTAATACCAGAATTGAACATCTCCAGAATATTTTCAATGATTCAGTGGAGTATCAGACAAAGATGATTCAGAATTCTTCTTCATTCAGGGAGCTCATGGAACAGCAGAATTCATATCAAAAGGTTATACAGGATGCTGTAGTAAAACTAAACCAGTCCTGCTCTACTATAGTAAACTTGCGGGATACTCTTGATCTGGAAGTAAAAAGAGAGTGTGAAATTCTTACTGACCAGTTTAAACAAGCAAATGAATTACATTCTTTGCATATAAAGGAAAATATTGAAATGCTAAATGAATGTTGGGTAAATGTGGTCAAAGAAAATATTGATAAGTTAAAGAATGCATTCGGATATCTGGAAAAAACTGATGGAGAACTTCAATATGAAAAAAAATCTGAACAGATAACAACAGACCTTAAAAGTTAAAATAAATGTAATAACGTAGAGTGTTTTTAACGTATGGAATCCTTGGTTCTTTTTGATCCTGAACAATTAAAAAAACAAATTGATAATGTTTTTCAGCCAATTATAGATGTAGTTGCAAATACTGTATATGCCCGTAATCCCCAAATTGCATTATGTTTCCGACGTATTGATTTGTTTTTAAATGCTCCTGACAGTAATATGGAGTATCGTACAGATGCTATCAATTACATCAAGGGTTTTTTAAAACTCAATGATTCAGAAGATAAAACGGAAAAAAAGATCCCCTTGCAATTTAATCCTGACATCATGAATGAAAGTGATAAAGAAGATTTTTATTCCCGTCTTCGTATTTTATTTCAAATGTTTTTTAGCAGTTTTGAAGATCGGCATTTAA
Organism: uncultured bacterium; assembly: GCA_902760905.1. Lineage (GTDB taxonomy): Bacteria > Cyanobacteriota > Vampirovibrionia > Gastranaerophilales > Gastranaerophilaceae > CAG-196. The sequence continues at coordinate 1,053 of CACWIL010000068.1, read as the reverse complement.
AAGCGGTTATGGAAGATAATCTTCTATTATTTTCACCAGAGCTGGTCGCTTTGAAACCTTACGTTTATATACCCAAACCTGATGTGAATCCTGTAACTAATCGTAATGACGTTGATTCCAGAATCAGCTGTAATAATTTGCAACCATGTATGGAGGTTGGGAAACCTTATGTACCGGATGTATTTGCTGAACTGATTGAAGTTTTCGAGGATAAACTATCTTCTTTATGCTGGTATTACGGTTCCAGCAGAAATAAAGTTAAATCAGCAGAAGATGCTATTGAGTCAGTTCATGATTTTATTGAGACTGATAATTTTTTTGAAAAAATGGTAGAAAAGACGGGGAAAGGGGAAATTATAAAAAAACAATTATTGTCCTGCAGTGTATTTCATTCTAGTTTTTGGAGAACTTTTGCAGTATATCTGATCGTTAAGATTATTAATTACCCCTTAAATAATTATTCTGTACTTTGGTGCCTTTACAAGCTTTATCTTTATATTGAAAAAAAATTTTTCGGAGAACGGTTTGATTTTTGGAATTCAAAATTAGATAAAAATACTGATTATATGAATTCATATTTGTTCTTTTTTCTTGATGATAAAGCTGCTGTTAATGATGGAATGACTGTCAAACCTACAGTTAAGATTGAAAGATTAGATCTGGAGGAGATACTACACCGTTATACTTTACGTAAAGATTTTCTTATCTTCTGTAATTTTATTGCAGTTAAAAATGATGAACCTGTTTTAAATGGTTTTAACAATAATTACAGCCTTATCCAAAATATATTTGAAGATAATAAGCGATATCATCAATTGTTTAGCTGTGATCATGAGGATGAATTATCTATTAATGCAATAAAAAACTATTTCAGTAAATGTCTTATCGAAATTTTTTTTAGTGTTAATTTAAATTTGGAAAAACAACAGAATTACTCAGATTCAGACACTTTTAATCAAATGGATCAAACCCAGGTGGAGGGTGTAATACTAAAATTTATTTTGCAGAATTCCGCTCTGACTGAACCTTGTAAATTTTTTATTTCTGCCGAAA
>CACWIL010000067.1 GCA_902760905.1 uncultured bacterium | reverse complement strand
AACATAACCGGCATCCAGAAGTGTAAAATCAGTGTTTACAGAATACTCACCAAGTGTGGTAATTGTTGTTGACAGGGTCGAAACATCATTGATATTACCGGGAATTGCTCTGAAGATTAATGGGTATCCTGAATCCCTCTGAACTGCAGAAACCATTCTAACTTCGTTACTGATTTTGCCGTTGTGATTGCTGACATAGAGATGGAATCATTCCTCTCCGGGCAGGGCACTGAAGTTCAGGAGTACGATGATGCTTTGGTACGACGGCTGTGGAGACCATAACCGTTCATGATGACCGCTTTAAGGTGAAGTTCAAGTCGGGCATCGAAATTGAAGTTGCCGCGTAAGATAATGACAGTCGGACATTGTTCCGACTGTTTTTGTTTGTGAAATAGGTAAAAATCCGAATCGTCTGATACTGATATAATCCTCCGCAGTGTAAAGTGATGGAGATAAATTTAGTGCAAACCAATAATAAAAATTTAAGGATTGTCACAGTTGATGAATTGTTGAAAGAGAATTTAAAAATTCCTGAATATCAAAGACCGTACAGATGGAGTACAGAATCAGCAGTTACTTTAGTAACCGATTGCTATGCGGCCTTCGTTAATAAGGTATCGGAGTATAGAATTGGCTCGGTTATTCTGCATAGAGAAACCGGAAAGAATAACGAGATAAAATTGAACATAGTTGACGGACAACAGAGACTTACCACTATTTCAATTATGTTTTTTGTGTTTGATGAATTGATAAAAATCAGTTAAAGGGATTCGTGAATTTTCTTCTAAATAATTGTACTCTGGTGAAAATCATCACAGAGAGTGAGCAGGAAGCGTTTCAGTTTTTTGACTCTCAAAATTCACGTGGCAAAGAGTTAGCTCCCCACGATTTATTGAAATCTTACCATTTGAGAGAAATGGCAGATGAACCGGAAACGTCAAAAGTTGAGATTATTAATGCATGGGAAAATACTGAGCAGGATAAATTAAAGAATCTGTTTTGTGATCATTTATACCCGCTCGTTAGATGGTATAAGCAAAAAGATGGCTTAAATTATTCAACCAAGGACATCAAAACTTTCAAGGGAATAAAAAGGAATAATAATTACAATTTTTCCATCTACAGTAGAGCTGCAAATCTTTATATAGAAAAATTTAATACAGAAGGAATGTATGAACTTGCATCTGGTAAACATATAAATAAATTTCAATTGACGCAGCCAGTAATCGCAGGAAAAAGATTTTTTCAGTACAGTCTTCATTATGTTGATGTTTACGAGCAAATTGATAAGCTGATATCTTTCAATTTTAATGAAAATCAAATAGTAAAATCCGGAACAGGTGATACTTATGTTTATAACTTATTTGTTAATGTTTCAATGTTTTACGCTGATAGGTTCAATATAGAATCGCTTACTTATCCTAGATTGCTGTTTTTGTATAAGTGGGCTTTTTCTTTACGAGTATGCATGAAAGCTGTTTATAGAGAATCTGTAAATAAATATGCACAAGGATTGTCTGATAGAGTCAATTATGGACTTAATATGTTTTCGCTTATATCAGAAATGCAATCCCCAATGGAATTAGATACCATCATTTTGGATAACATTTCAGAAGAACAATTTAAAAATTCTAAAATAAACGTAGACAGATACAGAACAATGTACGATACCATGTTTAGAAGGGGGCAGAATGACGAATTGTAAAGAACCAGAAAGACAACACCCGCAAGAGTTCTGTGTTGAATATGTTTTTAAAGATACTAGGTATGTTATCCCCATTTATCAGAGAAATTATGCCTGGACAAGCGTTGAAATAGAACAACTTTTAAACGATATTAATGATGTTCAAGATGATTTTAAGGGGAAGTATTATTTAGGAAGCTTAATTGTCAATCAATTAGGGATGAATATTTTTGAAGTTATTGACGGGCAACAGAGGTTGACTACCTTATACCTGTTGCTTTCATATTTGAACAATGACTCTGTTGATAAAAACTCTCTGCAGTTTGAGGCAAGAGAAAAATCGAATAAGACACTGCATGATATAAACGCAATTAAAGATCTAGGAAGCGAACTTGAAAAAGCATCTTGGTATTCTGATGAAATTATTGATGGTTACGCTGTTATAAAGAATTATTTTAAGATTAAGACTGAAAAAGAAGATAATTTTGTAAATTTGTTTAAGAAAAAATTATCGTCTATTACAATAATTCGTACGCAAGTTCCTAAAGAAATCGATTTAAATCATTATTTTGAAATAATGAATACGCGTGGCGAGCAATTAGAACTTCACGAGATTGTTAAGGCTAAGATTATAGGTGCTATTGAAGGTAAGAAAGATAAAATTATTGCGGCTACCATTTGGGATGCCTGTGCCCAAATGGATAAATATGTTCAGATGTGTTTCTCTTTCGAAGAAACAAATAAATTAAGAATAAGAAACGAACTTTTTGATAAAAATTGGGATACGTTTTGTTGTGAAGATTTCTCTGACTTTAGGAAATGTTTTCCGGATAAGGAATATACTGATGAAAACAAGTTTACCTTAAGGGAAAAACTTAAAGCTCAAGATAATAAAGTTCAAAAAGATGTAAAAAAAGAAGATGAAGAAAATGAGCGTTTTGAATCGATAATTTCTTTTCCAAATTTTATTCTTCAAGTTAATGAGGCTATGAATATATCAGAAACAGATAATGATGCTGGATTGGATGATAAGAAATTTATTGAGCGTCTGAAGGATAACTGGAGTACTAGTGAAAAGGCTTTGAAATTTATTTATTCACTTCTTAAGTATAGATATCTTTTTGATCGTTACATCATTAAGAGAGAGTATAAAGGTACGTATAAAGTTGAGGGTAGGTGGTCTTTACAAAGACTCGAAGCGTATGAGGATGTTAGGGGAAAAAAGCCTACCTATAATGCAACCCTTTGTGCTGAATATGGTGAGAATGAAGACAATGATAATAAGCTGTTGCGTTTATTACAGTCATGTCTAAGAGTGACCTATACTGCTCCTAAAACGATGCATTGGATAGCCAGAGTCTTGTCGGCAGTTAATAAAGGAGCAAATGGGAAAAACGTTATTAAATTATTAGAACAGTATTGTTGTAATAAGGTAGTAGATTCTGATTATCTGCATAGAACGGGCTTCGGTATTGATCGCATTGTTTTTACGTATTTGGACTATATACTATGTAGAGATAATCCAACTAAGTTTAAAGAATTTCAGTTTCAATTTAGAACGTCGATTGAGCATTTCTTCCCTCAGCATCCAATTAATAGAAATGATGTCGATGAGAAAATTAGAGATAGCTTCGGTAATTTAGCTTTAATTACTGTTTCTGCAAACTCTAAATTCTCAAATATGATTCCTATACATAAAGTTGAACAGTATGGTGAGGTTATTGCTCAAAGTCCAAAGCTTATGATAATGAGTGATTTATTACTTGGTAATAACCGTGAATGGAATGATGATTTGGTCATAAAGCATAACAATGAAATGCTTGAGTTGTTAACGAAAGAAATCAATAAACATGTTGAGGAAAATATTACATTTGATTCTGATGACGCAAAAGCTAATGTAAATGAGCGTATTGCATCTGCTGCAAAGGAGTTTATTAAGAAAAAAGAGGAATTAGGGAGTGTTCATGAAGGAGTTCATAACGATGAATACTATCGATTTACGACAGATTCAATGAGCAAAATTATCCCTGATGAAGTGGAAGCGGTTAGCGATTGGGGAACCCATAATTTTTATTTCTTTGAATTTGTGTGTAATGAAAAATCGGTTTCTGCGCAGTTTGCTATATATGGTGTTAAAACTATTTCAGATGAACTGTACGAGTTATACGACAAGATTAACGAAAACTATAAACCTTTTGATTATTTTAAGGGTAAACAGTTTAGACGAAGTTTCCGTTCTTTCTATGACTTATTGATGAAAACCGACCCCGTTGAAATTGACACAGATATGTCTGATGAAGATTTGAATAATGTTTTTGAAAAACTCTATACTCAGCTTATCGCATTTGAGAAAGACTTTATTGAAAAAATGTCGTAAGCCTTGATTTTTTCATAGTGTACACATATCAAATTTGTAGTAGGAATGTTTGTGTACACTTTTTCATGTGCAAATACTAAATATTTGATATAGAATCGATTACCTCCTTGCACTTTGAGACGGTGGTATCACTATCAAAGGCAAAATAGAATATCTAAAACCATGTAAAATCAAATAGTTAGCAAGTTTTGAGATCTTAAACAAAAGAGGGATAAATGGGGTTTTAGACTGTATCTGAAAACACACTTTAGCCTGGAGATACAGAGGTTGTGGCTATGATTTTTTTTGATTACTGTTGAATAAGACCTTTTATTGTTTATTGGAGAGGCCAACTCTAGCTGATTCGATCTTCCTTTCGTTTTGACTCTGAATGTATGTATTATTTGATTTCAAAAAAGTATAATAATCTTATTATTTTTATGCTGAGTTTCCCTAAAAAGATGTTTTATTGCCTGAGTGTTGGCAATACGATAAATTGGATATTTGCTTTAGCATTTTTATGGTGAACTCTCTATTGAGGTTTATTATGAAATTTAGTTCTGTTTTTATTGCCTTGTCTTCGTTTCTTATTAGTTTAAATTCCTATGCAGCTAACATTAATTTTATAGAAACTGACGATATAAAACCAAATAGTGGCGTCATTTCATTATATGGTGAAATTAAGAATTATGATGCTCCCCAGTTTGTAAATTTGGTTGAGGTTTTAAAGAAATCAAATAAAGAGATTTTGGGCATAGACCTAAATAGCAATGGGGGAAATGTTGTTGCTGCAATCGAAATAATGAACCATATTTTAGGACATAAATTGAACACGGTTGTTAGGAACGGTAATAGCTGTGGTAGTGCCTGTTTCTTAATTTTTATGGCAGGGAATCACCGTTATGCTGAACCCGATGCCCGTCTGTTTGTTCATCGCATAAGTGTAGATAACACTGATACGTTAGAAGCCAAAGGGTTTTCTGTTGAAATGAACACTATATATCGACAATTAAATGTTCCTTCAAACTTACGAATAGCAATGCTAGAAACTCCACCTGATCAAATTTATGTTTTAGATAAAAAAGACATTGATGTGATTAATTCAGGATTTGAGCAAAGGGAAATAGACAAAATTAGATCTAACAATGAAGCTTTAAATCCCGATTCGGATGATGACGATGATTTAGATGAAGTTTTGAATCCTAATGTTGATAGTAATCAAAACGAAAGCAGCAATGACATAAGAACTGGAGTATATGCTACAGATGCGTATTACAATAGTTTAGCAAAATACAATACTAGTTCTTTAAGCTTTGAGCAAGCAGTTAAAAAACTTGAACGTGTTGCTATAAATGATAGTACAGGCGTTCCCGAGTATTTAATTGGAAAAATGTATCAAGACGGATTGAGCGGAAAGAAGGAAAATGGTAAGGCTTGGACCTATTATGAAATGGCAGCAAAAAAAGGAAATGGCTTAGCTATTTTTAGAATGGGGGTTTATTTTCACATTAATAAAAAGGATGAAGAAGCTCTGGCATTTATTATTCAAGCACTCAAAATGTCGGTGCCAAATGCAATAAATTATGCGGGCTATATGTCTGAAAAAGGAATTATAATACCCCAAAATTTAACCGAAGCTCGACAATTTTATGAGCTCGGTACAAGTATGGGAAATGAGCAATCTCCTTACGCTTTGGGTATGCTGTACTTAAATGGTGTTGGTGTAAGTAAAGATTTAGGGAAAGCTTGCAAATTATTCAGATTAGCTTATTCAAGAGGTAACATAAAAGCATATGAAGTTACCAAAGATATGTGTAATTGAGGATTTTGAGTACTATGAAGTTTATTAGAATTTGTTTTGTCCTAATCGTTTGCTGTGTTTGTAACGTTGTCCATGCGGAAGCAGATTTGGATAAATATTCTGGATTAAAGCCTGAAAAATTACTGAATAAAGGGATATATGTATGTGATATTAATGATGTTGTTAACAACACTAGTGATGTCCAAAAATGCAAATATCTATTATCTAGCGGTGGTTACGACGGTTCGCACACCTATCTTGATCTAGAAAGTTCTGATTTTCAAAATAACATAGTTTACATTATGATCAATCTCCCTAAAAAAGCATCTATCGTATCAAAAACAAAGGTGGATTGCGCTACGCATCAATTAGCATCAATAGCTACGTGGAAATTTGAGGGGTATTTTCAAACTGGTAGATTATTGGAAGCTGAAAATAGTACTGATCAGTTAGTTTTTATGTCAGCAGATCCAGGATCTTTATTTGAAAATTCTTTGAGTATGTATTGCTTTCTAAAAGGAAAGGAATAAAAGAAAAAGTTGAGGATTAGAAAAGCAGTGTCGCAGTTCCTAACTGCGACACCACTTTAAAGATAGTAAACGTTTATGACTATTTGGTAATCATATTTATCCCAAATTGTATAATCTTACTCTTGATGTAACGCATTTGCCGATCAGTCAAGCCTTCCATTCTGGCAATGTCCTTTAGCAAGTATCCTTGTCGGACACACAGATTAAAGACTCTGCCTGCTTTAGGATCTCTTCGGTTAATATTTTTAAAGATAACATCGAGATCCATTCCATCTTCAGTGTCGTCCTTTTCAGAAATGCCTCCATCAAGTTCTTCTAGTTTTTCATAGTTGACTATGGTTAACTGCCGATCTTCTGGTTTTACATCAAAAGGACAGGCAGAGCATTTGTTACAATCGGGACATCTGATTAAAATACCATGCTTGTTAGGAACCAGTCAACGGGTGTTCCTATACCATTCGTTAAGTTGCTTGTTAATGAACCTGCGAAGTTCTTTGACAACAGCTCCTTTAGGTTCCGTTGGTGTTTTGACATAACCAACAAAAACCTTCTTGTTTGGTCCCAAAGATATGTACCTGCAGTCTTCGCTAGGAAAACCTCTTTCCCATCGTTCTCTCTCATTTTTAAATACTTCAACTGAAACATAATAAACACTTTGTCCTTTAGATTTACTCTGGGTTCAAGGCAAAGGAGCCGGCACTTCTCGGAGGAACTCATTCCCAGTTCTCAACTGATGATGGAGTTACCTGG
>CACWIL010000066.1 GCA_902760905.1 uncultured bacterium | reverse complement strand
TCCGAGATTCTTTCAAGATTTGATGTTCAACAGCTTATTGATAACCTTAAAAAAGAAGTTTCTGAAGAATATGTTGATGACATAATGAAAGATATTTCAATCGGGGATGTTCAGGTTGTTATGCAAAGCCTTCTGAAAGAAGGAGTTGCCGTTCGGGATTTAAAAACAATACTTGAAACAATAAGCCTGCAGGCAAAAGTAAGCAAACAGCCTAATTTCTTAACAGAGCATGTACGGGTTGCGCTGTCCAGAAACATTTGCAAACAAAATCTTGCCGATACTGGGGAATTATACGCAATTACACTCTCACCAGACATTGAACAGACTATTGCCAGAGGAGCCAGTCCTGATGGTCAAAGCGTTTCAATTGATCCAAAATACACTAAGAAATTACTGGAACAAATGAATGTTGAACTTGAAAAAGCAATTACGGCAACAGGAAATCAGCCTGTAATACTGTGTCAATCACCAATAAGATATTTATTCAGAAGACTAACGGAAAGAGCCTATCCTCAAATCGCAGTAATGTCATATGCAGAACTTAATCCAAGCGTAAAAGTAAGGCCTTTGGGTATGGTTGAAGTATAAAATACATAATTAATATAAGAAAGGAAATATATGAGAGAATTATTAAAAAATGAACAACTTGTAACAATTGTTCCTCAGGACTTCAGAAAGACTAACAGAGGAACCGTAATCGACCTGAAGGCCTAATTGTTAATCATATATGCGATTTTTATTCATTAACCAATAACGGATATTTATATTTTGAATCATATATACAAGCCCTTGAAAATAATATCATAACAATTGCAAACCCTGTTAAACACAGATTTTTACAAAGAAGAAAATTCACTCGTATAAAATTTATGGAAGATTTAGTATTATCCTGCGATGATATTTCACACAATGTCAGAACAATAGATATCTCAGCAGGCGGAATGAAAGTTACAACGTCGGAGAATATTGATATAGAAAAAGAATATAAAGTAAAAATTAATTTGAGTAATGAACAAGAAATATCCTGCAGATATCAGCTAATAAGAGTTGAAAAAAATGATAGCGGCAAATATACTATATCAGGCAGATTCACACATCTTAACAACATAGATAAAATGACTCTTGTTCAGTTTTGTATGAAAAAAGACATGGAATCAATCAATAAAAAATAAAGGATTTTATATGGCTTATTCAGATATAATAAAAAAGTTATACATATCATTAACTATAATTACACTTGGTACATTTTGCATTATAAGAATCGGTACAATCGATATGCATACAATAGTAGCAACTTCAAGTATATTAGTACCGGCTATTATTATTATGGGATATATAGGTCAACGCATAGGTAATATTGTAGATAATCCGAAAAATCAAGCAGATGCAGATTATAAAATTGCTGTATTAAATGCATTAAAGAAAATGGATAAGTCAATTACTCTTGAAGAACTTAACCAAAAATTGACAAGACAAGCTGAAGAACCGGATATTCCGGAACAAAAAGATGATGTCGATGAATAAAAATACGAATTGAGGTATTAACTAATTTTATAAACAGTGTATTTATGATATGCTATGATTATAAAATATAAATAGTGGGATATCCCCGGAGGAGATATAATGAAAGAGGCTTATTTTCCGCAGGAAATAGAAAAAAGATGGCAAAAAACTTGGGAAGAAAATAATACTTTCCATACGCCAAATGATAGTAATAAACCCAAATATTACGCATTATCTATGTTCCCATACCCTTCGGGTAAACTTCACATGGGACACGTTAGAAATTACACAATTACTGATGTTATAGCACGATTCAAAAAAATGCAGGGTTTTAATGTTCTGCACCCAATAGGTTGGGATAGTTTCGGATTACCGGCAGAAAATGCTGCCATGCAGCACGGTGCTGACCCGGCAAAATGGACTGAGGAAAACATTGCATATATGACAAAACAATTAAAAATGCTTGGATTGTCATATGATTGGCAAAGAGAAGTTACTACCTGTAAACCAGAGTATTATAAATGGACACAATGGTTATTTTTACAGTTATATAAAAAAGGACTTGCATACAAAAAAGAAGCTGCAGTTAACTGGTGTAATGAATGCGGAACAGTACTGGCAAACGAACAGGTAATTGACGGCAAATGCTGGAGATGTGATTCAGTTGTTGAAAAGAAATTCCTTTCTCAATGGTTCTTCAAAATTACCGAATACGCAGACCAGCTTCTTGAAGATTTAGATAAACTTCCTGGCTGGGGCGATAACGTAAAAACAATGCAGGCTAACTGGATAGGAAAGTCACATGGTGCAATTTTCAGATTTAAAGTAAAAGAAATAGATGGAATGGAGGTTCCTGTTTATACGACACGCCCTGACACAGTACACGGCATAACCTACCTTGTAGTTGCTCCTGAATACAAAGATATTGAAAAACTTACGACACCTGAAAACAAGAAGGCTGTTGAGGAATACAGAGCAAATGCACGTAAAATGACAGAGATAGAAAGACTTTCTACAGAAAGAGTTAAAACCGGTGTACCATTAGGTACACATTGTATAAATCCGTTTACCGGAGAAGAATTCCCTCTCTGGACAGCTGATTATGCTCTTGTTGAGTACGGAACAGGAGCTGTTATGGCAGTTCCTACTCACGATACACGTGACTTTGATTTTGCTAAAAAGTATAACTTACCAATGAAGGTTGTTATTCAAGACCCTGTAAATCCTTCTGACTGCAAAAACGGAGCATACACGGAAGAAGGAGTTCTTGTAAACTCAAACGAATTCAACGGCATGAAAAACACCGAGGCAAAAAAAGCTATAACACAAAAGGCTGTAGATGGAGGTTTTGGTGAGTTTAAAACACAATACAGGCTTCGTGACTGGTTAATTTCACGTCAAAGATACTGGGGTGCTCCAATACCGGTTGTTTATTGTGACAAATGCGGTATTGTACCGGAAAAAGAAGAAAACCTTCCGGTAATGTTACCGACTGACGTAGATTTTTCTGTTATAGGTAAATCACCAATAACAACATCAAAAACATTTAAAGATACAACCTGTCCGATATGCGGAGGTCATGCAACCAGAGAAATGGATACAATGGACACATTTGTATGCTCAAGCTGGTACTACCTGAGATATTCTGATGCAAGAAACAGTGAAAAATGTTTTGATAAAGACCTTGTAAACAAATGGCTGCCGGTTGATCAGTATGTAGGCGGCATAGAACACGCCATTCTGCACCTGCTTTATTCAAGATTCTTTACAAAGGCACTAAGAGATTGCGGACTGCTTGATTTTGACGAACCGTTTAAAAACCTTTTAACACAAGGAATGGTACTTAAAGACGGCTCAAAAATGTCAAAATCAAAAGGTAATACAGTAGACCCGGATGAAATATTCGAAAACTTCGGAGCAGATACCGCAAGATTATTTATTCTTTCAGACTCACCACCGGCACGTGATTTTGACTGGTCAGACGCAGGAGTGGAAGGCTGCTATAAATTCCTTAACAGAGTTTGGAGACTTGTTTCTGACGGTGTTAATAATAATGATATTTTGAGAGACTACAACTTCTCATTCCCTCTTTCCAGAGAAAATGATGATCTTGTAAGAACGGTTCATATAGCAATGAAGGGCATTACTAACGATATCTCTAATGACTTCCAATTCAATACTGTTATCTCAAAATACAGAGAACTTACAAATGCTATTTATGAATGGCGAGGGAAAAAACGAGAACTGAATGGTGAAGACAAAAATGTTTTTAGCTTTGCAGTTGAATCACTCGTTAAACTTATGTCACCGGTAACAGTTCATATGTCAGAAGAAATCTGGAAAGAGCTCGGACATAACACTTCTATCCATGATGAAAAATGGTGTGAATGGGATGAAAACCTTGCTAAAGCAAGCAAAATTACACTTGTTGTCCAGATTAACGGTAAAGTAAAAGACAAAGTAGAAGTTGATGAAGGCGTAAATGATGAAGAACTGAAACAAATCGCCTTATCTACTGATAAGATTAAAGAACTGATTACTGATAAAACGATAGTTAAAACTATCGTTGTTCCCAAAAAATTAGTTAATATTGTTGTAAAATAACAATTTTCAATCATAAAAATAAATAAGGCTTCTATAAAAAGAAGCCTTATTTATTAAAAGAATATTAACGAACTAAGCAATAATAAATGGTGGGCGTTACAAGACTCGAACTTGTGACCCTCTGAATGTCGTTCAGATGCGCTACCAACTGCGCCAAACGCCCTTATTTAATTTTCAATCGTGTAGCGCATCTACGATGCTACCTCTCCTCAAACGTGACATTTAGTCACCTTCTCGTCGGCAGAGCGCCAATCACATATTTACTAATTTATAATACAATAAAAAATATTTTTTGCAATAAGCTATAATTCAGTAAAAATGCACCTAAACAAATTTTAAGTATTGTAAAGTTTTCACAAAATGCTTGCAATTATAATTAAAATGTGTATAATAAAGAGCATAGAGGGTATGAACACTTGTAAATATGGGAAAGAGAAGGGCTTAATGCAATTTCAATTACCACAAATCAAGTATTTTACTCCAAGTAGTAGATAAGTGTATAGGAGATTTATCATGAACAAAGAAGAATTAGTAAAAGAAATTTCTAAGAAAACAAAACTTTCTCAAAAGATTTCATCTGATGTATTATCAGCTACATTAGACATCATCCAAAAAACAGTTGCTAAAGGCAAAAAAGTTACTTTAGTTGGTTTTGGTACTTGGGAAGCTCGTAAGAGAGCTGCTAGAATCGGCAGAAACCCACAAACTGGTAAAGAATTAAAAATTGCTGCTAAGACAGTTCCTGCTTGGTCAGCTGGTAAATCTTTCAAAGAACTTGTAAAATAGTTTCATTTTAAAGATTTATTTTAATTTTAACGGCGCATATCTTCGATATGCGCCGTATTTTTTGGCAATAAAAAACCGGAATAAACTCCGGCTAAAATTAAAAAAAGATGTAAGATGGGGATTTAAATTTTAGTTCCAATTGAGCACTACTTGTTTTCCATTATGTTCAACTGTCTGGTATTTATTTTTTAGCAAATTATATGCTTGTGTAACACTTTTATTAGCTTTAATATTATCAAATTCATTATATGATTTTTTTAATTTTTCTAAGTTATTCTGTGTCGGGTCTTTGATAAATTCAAGACGAGCTTCATTAAATGACTCATAATCAATAACTTGCTCATTTATATCATCACTTTCTACAGTAGTATACTCTGAAGCATTTTTTAATGCATCAATTTTCTTAGCGACTGATTTTGCATACTCAATTTCAAGTTTGATAGTTTGTAGTTCTTTCTGAATTCCAACTTTTGTATCATTGTATATCTTTTCTGCTTTAGCTTTTGCTTCTTTTTTTTGTTTTTCAAAGACTATTATTTGCATATTAATATTTTCTAGCTCTAATTTATCTTTCGTTTTAGATTTTTTAGTCTCTAATTCTTTTATCTGCAAAGAGAAATAGTCAGTAGAATTATCATATATCTCTATATATTTTTCATACATTTTACACATTTCATCATTGTTTTCAATTTCTTTATTTTTATAATATTCATCTAATTGCGATACATCTGAAACACCTAGATTAGAAAGTACCTTATTTAAGTCTTTTTCTAATGTTTGAATGGTTTTATCTAATTTTTTGTTATCTACCTTATCATTTCCACCTTTTCCATCACTTGTATATGACAAAAGGCTTCCGAAAATACTTACACCGGTATTTATTGTTTGAGCAACATAGTCTTGTTTACCATTATTATTAACAGTAGTTCTTGGTTGTGACTGAACAACTGTTTCATTTTTATAATAATCTTTGTACTTTAAAAATAAACCCATTTTATGCTCACATCTTTATATCTTACATATATATAAAAAATATAAACAAAGATGAATTTCATTAAACAAATATTTTGTTACATTTGTTAATATTCATTATGAAAAATATTTATTGTTGGTAAATTACAAGATATTAAAAGATTTAAGCCATTCTTTTTCACAATCAGTAAGCATATCATAATCAATAAGCTTACCTTCATATCCCATATTTACGAAAGAATGCGTAATATTATCTTTTCTGTAACATGAGTTTTCTAACCTGACACCGAAATATTCAGGGTTATACAATCCTGGCTCTATAGTAAAACACATCCCGTCGATAATTTCTGTTTTTGCAATCTCACTTTTGGATAAATTTGGCGGTGCTTCGTGAACATTAATACCAATACCATGCCCAAGCCCGTGATTAAATTTAAAACCATCTATTGACTCATCAAGCATATTATGGGCTAAAGTATCAATTTCATAGCCTGTTATATTATCATTATTAAATGAGTAAAAACAATTTAAGAATGCTTTCAAAACCATTGTATAAACAGTTTTTTGCAAAGATGAAGGTTCACCTTTTACAAAAACTCTTGTAATATCAGTTGCCAAACCGCTTTCGTAATAAGCTCCGCTGTCTATTAAAACTAAATCTCCGTCATGAAGTATTGTTTCTTTAGAGCTTTTTGAATAATGAGCCTGTGCTGAATGCTGATTAATTGCAACGATAGGATTAAAGCTTAAATTTTTTGCGCCATTTTTTATATATTCTTCTCTTAGCTTTACTGCAATATCATACTCAGAAAGATTGTCATTGTTTTCTATATAATCTCTTATTGCCATTAATGCTTTATCAGTACGTTCAAATGCATATTTATATGCATCAAGCTCTATATCCGATTTAACAGATTTCATTAATTTGATTTTTGAAGGTTTATGAACTGGTTTTTTTATTAATGCATAATCATGAGCATTAATTGAAGATTTATCTACTACAAGCTCAGAATCATATTCAGAAAGGAATTTATCACATTCAACATCATTACTGAACAATATTCGTTTATCAGGCGCAATAAACAATTTTGACCAAATTTTTGAAGAATTTTCTTTTGAAAAATCTCTCAATCCTGTTATATAAGATACTTCTTCCAACCCTGAAATAAATTCCGGAGCAGATATATATTCAACTGGTTCAAAAGCCTTTTCAGAAGGATTATTATGAGGCTCAGTAAAATTATTGACAGGATCATCCTCCAAAAGCTTTATACGATATCCTGAAAAGTTTTCTAAACGTTGTTGGGACACTTTTTTAGAAACAATCCCAAGAATTTTATTTTTATCAATAAATTTTTTAATCTCGTCATCCTGAGTCTGACCGACTTGAAGTTTTATGACGGTTACATTTGCTTTTGCCTCCAAATCTGCCTGAATATGATATCTTCCGTCAACAAAAAGATAAATATTATCAGAAGTAACCAACGCATCACCGGTAGAACCGGAAAAGCCGGTAAGTATATAACGGGCATTTTCAGACAAATCAGAATACTCCGACAAATATTTATTTGTAGAGTTAACAAGTAAATAATCAATACCCAGTTGTTCAAGTAATTTATTCATCAACATCTGTTAATTTAATTAAATGCCAGCCAAATTGAGTTTCAACAGGTTGAGATACTTCACCTTTATTAAGAGCAAAAGCAGCATCTTCAAACGGTTTAACCATCATACCTTTTCCGAACCAGCGTAAATCTCCGCCATCTCGTCCTGAAGGGCATTTTGAATATTCTTTTGCCAAATCCTCAAAAGCAACACCATTATTAATATCTATTAATAAATTTTCTGCCTGTTCTTTTGTATCAACAAGTATGTGGCTTGCTCTAATTTTCATAATTGACTCCTTTACTTTACTTACACATCTTATATTACATATAAAAGTAATAATTGTAAATAAAAATTTTGGAAATTATATACTATTTTACAGTAATATTAATATAATCCTGTCATTCTGAGGGAAATAACTGTTTAATCCCGAAGAATCTCTTTAAAATATAAGTTATATCTCTTTAAAATATAAGTTATAGGGATTCTTCACCCCTAAATTATTATTGGGTTCAGAATGACAATATTTTACTGTAACATTGTATATAGTTACCAAAATTTTTCTAATACTTTAGGATTAGTCCAAAAGGTTGACATTGATAATGTAATATGATATAATAAGTATATAAGTTATAACATTTATTATGAAGAGAGAAAAAGCTTTCTGCGGTATATGGCAAAAAGCTTTTTTATTTTATTCGCAATATCAGTGCATTTTAGGAGCTATTGTAAAGTTTTGTAAAATTATTACAATAAAAAAGGCAATTTTTTTACATTTATATACTTTATATATACAAGAGAGTTCAAAAAGATGAAAACAAAATAAATAGAATTTTGTTACATCAATCAAGAGTAAAAGTATATAAAAGTATAGGAGTATTTATTATGACAATTGGCGCAAGAGAGTTTATTGACAAGTTATTAGTTGAAAAGTATTCAAACACACAGGTTGAAAATCACAATGCAGATGCACTTGTTTCAAAAGTTAATGCAGATGATATGATGTATGCAATGAATACGTCAGCAGCGAATTTTAAGACAATGCTGGCTCTAAACAAACGATTAACAAGCGTATGCTACGGAGTCGTGTCTAAATCAGCAAAATACGTATCTACGGAAAATTTTGCAAGAGTATAAGATTAAATTAATACTGTTTATAATAAATACTCAGATTTATATTGCTCAGGAACAATAGTTTTTGGGCAATTTGTTTTATTTATTGTATAATTGTTTTATGGCAGTATATTTTATTTACGGGGAAGACGATTATCACATTGATTTAAAGCTGGCGGAATTACGTTCAAAATTAAATCCGGATTTTTTAGCAATGAGCTATAAATCGCTTAAAAATCCTGATTTTGATACGTTAATAACAGTACTCCGTTCTACACCTATGATGTTTGGAACATCACTAACAGTAATAGATATTGCTGACTACTTTTTTGAAAATAATTATAACTTTGAAGATAAACAAGTTTCAGAAATTGAAAACGCACTAAATGATAATCAGGACGGAATTGACATTGCATTTGTAGTTCGTGCTTCATACAGCGAAAGCAAAAAAATTGATTCCAGACGAAAACTTTATAAAATTCTGACAAAATTTAATACTTGCCAATACGAGTATTTACCCACATATAAGACTGCTGAAATAAGTTCCTGGATTAAAGACAGAGCAAAAGAAAAAAAAGTGGAAATCAATGATGATGCAATAAATGTCTTAATTGAACAGATAGGAACAAATTATTTAGAATTAAACAACGAGCTGGATAAATTAAAGCTTGCAGCGTATCCTGAAAATGTTATTACAAAACAAATCGCAGAAGAAAACTGTATTACAAAAGAAGATCTGTTTAATATTACAAATTATCTCATGCATAACGAAAAGGATAAAGCTGTCCTTGAGTTTAAACAGCTTCTGGACAAAAAACATCCGCTAGAAATTTTATCTGCACTCCAAACAATGCTCCGACAATGGATTATTATAAAATCGAAATCTTCTGTACAGGACATCATGGATATTACAGGTATAAGAAGCGATTACAGAATAAAAATTATGAAAAATGATTTAAAATTAGTTACATTAAAGGATTTGGTCAGACTAAAAGAAAACCTTTTTGACGTTGAATACCGTATAAAAGCAGGCAAAGTTTTAGATATGGAATCGGAGGTAGAGATTGCTCTTATCAGATAAATATCCGTTTTTAACAAACTATTTTACAGAAGCTCTTTCTGATAAATCAAGAGCACTGCCTCAGAGCATACTTTTTTACGGAAACGATTTAGCTTCACAATATACGCTTGCAACGGAAATTGCAAGACTGTTAAACTGTCAGAATGATAAATCCGACGATTGTGATTGTCTTAACTGCCGCTGGATAAAAGAAGGAAGTCACCCTGCCGTTATGACTATAT
>CACWIL010000065.1 GCA_902760905.1 uncultured bacterium | reverse complement strand
GTTTATTCAAAACTTTCATTTGCTCATCTGAAAGTTCCTGTCCATTTACATGAGCAACAAGAGCTTCAATTAATATTTTTAATTCCTGCGGTTCTATACTTCTTAAGAAATTTAAACCACTTAATAATAATTCTTCAATATTATCAGCATTAAGATTTTCAACAATACCAAGTTTTATTAAATTATCAACAGTGCTGTCGTCAACATTTAACAGTTCCTTTAACATTGGTCTTAAATCTTTCTTTAAGAAATTTTCCAGTTTTGATTTATCATCTTTTATTGATTCACATAATTTAGCAATTAAAACAGGTGCTTGTTTTACCATATCGGCATCTTTAATAGCGAGCAAGAAACCGGCGAACAAAAGTTTCTTTTCTTCCGGTGTACAGTTTTGAAGCTGAAATCCAAACAAAGATTTTAAAATATTTTTTGCTTCCTGAGGCTGATTTTTATATTCATCAATTTTTTCAGGAGACATGTGATTTTTTACAAAAAGTTTGATTGTATTTTTAACATCCTCTGGAGTAATATTCTTTTTATTTTTCAATTCAGGATTTGAATTTTTTATAAGCTGAATCAAACTCATTTTCATACCTTTTCTGATTTTATCAAAATCAACTTGTTTTTTGTCTGACTTAACTGATAAAAACACATAACACCCGAAAATATCTTTTAATTTGGTTTTATCCAGCTTTCCATTCACTGAAGAGTCTTCAATTGAATATTTTAAGCTTGTTAATACTTTAATTAATGTTTGAGAATCCACTTCTGTTAAAGGTTTACCATTAATTTTTGCGAGTTCTTCAATCATAGCCTTTGCTTCTTCTAAAGTTAACCCTGTTCCGCTAATAACTTTTTTAATTAAATCATCAACATTTTGCTGCGTTCTTTTAGAAGAGATTTGAGAAACAGATGAAGTCTGATTATCAGCAGAATCAACAGAACTAACATTACAATTTAACAAAGCTTTGTCATTACGATTTACTTCAGCATTTTTATTTGCTGAATCAACATAAACTGTTTGTTTATTTTGTATTGAAGAAACTGTTGACATCTTACTATACCTCATCTAT
Organism: uncultured bacterium; assembly: GCA_902760905.1. GTDB lineage: Bacteria > Cyanobacteriota > Vampirovibrionia > Gastranaerophilales > Gastranaerophilaceae > CAG-196. The sequence continues at coordinate 6,241 of CACWIL010000065.1, read as the reverse complement.
TAAAAGTCATATAAAAATTGCGGATTTCAGACAATTAGAATTTTGTTACAAAAATTAATATTGTAAATTATTGTAACAATATTTCTTAAAACCCTAAAGTTTTTAAAAATTATGCCGATATACAAATTGTAGATAGGTAAAAATATAAGGAGTAACTATTATGTATTCAATGTGGCCTGGATGTTACAGTTTTACAGATGAACTGAAGCTATTTGCTTTGTGGCTTAAAGAACAAACAGAAGCTCTTGTATTAAAGATTTATGAATTAGACAGAATGATTCATTCATAAATTTTATCTGACTGAATTGGTAAGTATATAAAGATTTAATAAATTTCTCTCTTTCTCTTAAATGTTAAACACCTCTCTGTTAGGTGTTTTTTTTTACATAAAAACCACCCCTCTGGATATACCTTCGGGGTGGCTTCAATCAATATACCTTTATATTTCCTGTGTAAATTGTATTTGATTATATATAAAATCCAAATTATAACAAGTTAAGTGCTATACTTGGTGTTTGGTTAGCAGTTGCAAGAAGAGTTGCAGAAGACTGCTGAAGAATCTGGAACTTAATATAGTTAGAAGATTCTGTAGCTACATCAGCATCCTTGATTGAAGAGTTAGCTGATACTATATTCTCCTTTTGTACACTTATTGCATCAACAGCTGATTCTACACGGTTCATGTAAGCACCGATTAATGATGTTCTGCTTGATACATTTTCTATTGCGTCATCAATAAATGACAAGAACTCACGAGCGGTTGCGTCATCTGTGTAAACAGCATCACAAATTGCTGTAATACAAGACATGTTTTTAGATGGTTGTCTGATATCTTGCCAGTCATATTCTATATCTTTAATTGCTTTATAACCTTTTTTACTATAGTCATACGTTCTGCCTTCATGCTTTGTTTCTGTACCCATAATTCTTGATTCTAAAGCAGAAGTATCATTTTTAGCTGAATCTTTTCTCTTATACCATTCCTGATTGCCAGTTTCAGCACCTTTAGATGATGACTGAGCGTTGTTTGAAATTAACAAAGCAGTAATAGTTGCAGCCTCAAATAAAGTATACTTCAAATTGATAATGTTGTTTTTACCGGAATTATTACTAACCTGCAGGTTAACACCATTCTTTGAAGTTGCTGCGATACTTGTACCATCAAGTAATTTGATACCGTTAAAATCGATAACTGTACACAAACGGTTAATTTCTTCCATTCTTTGCAAAACTTCGGTTTTAATAGCCGTCATTGATGAAGTACCATATGTACCGTTTGAAGCTTGTTCCGTCAAGTCTCTGATACGTTGAAGGTATTGACCGACAATGTTCAGGACGCCTTCTGCTGTATCTAATAATGAAAGACCCATTGTTGCGTTAGATTCTGCGACATCATAACCTGAAATTTGCGCTTCCATTAAAGTAGATACTGATGATCCGGCAGCATCATCTTTACCTGAGTTAATTCTGTAACCGGTTGTTAATCTTTCCATTGCAGTGTTCATTCCGGTAGTAGCTGCCGACAAGTTCCTTTGCGCCGTAAGCGAGGCAAGGTTTGTGTTGATTGTGATTGAAGCCATAATTGATTTCCTTTCTTTTTTTGTCTTCCTTGATTAGGCATTACGCACACAATTAACGCAACGCCTTATACTATGTGCATAGTTTTGACACTACACACTGAGAGGTAAATTATCAGATTAACCTCTTTTTATTGATTTGGGGTAGAAGGATGTATTTTTTCCTTTCCTTCACATTAACATACTACATTACATTATTATTTTTTTTAATTCTTAATTAGTTAGATTTTTCTCATACTTTGGTTGGAAATCTTTTAATAAAGATGTCTTCTTTGTTAAAATTATACAAAACTCATTAAAAAATTTACATAAAATAATTATTATCGGGCTTGTTCATAATCCTTCATAAATTACCGCCCCTTTGCAAAAATAATATATGTATTGTAAAATCTTATGTATAATACGAAGGACTTTTTATTAAATAAATGAACGTAACGGACATATTTATTAATATATTTGTAATAGCATTATTGCTATTTGTTAACGGTTTTTTTGTTGCAGCAGAGTTTGCCCTTGTTAAAGTAAGAAAAACCAGACTTGAACAACTGATTAATGACGGCAATATACAGGCAAAAATTGCAATGAAGCTGGTTAATAATGTAAACAAAATGCTGGCAGCAGCACAAATTGGTGTTACATTCGCAAGTATAGCATTAGGTTGGGTTGCGGAAGCAACAATGGTTAAACTGGTTACTCCTATAATACAGTATGTACCCTTAGGACATATCACGGTTCATGCAGTTGCAGTTCCGGTTTCGTTTTTAATAGTAACATATTTTCATGTCTTACTCGGGGAGCAGATGCCAAAATGTTTAGCGCTTAAACATACCGAGCATGTGGCACTAATAATTGCAACACCAATGGATATGTTTATATCAATATTAAAACCGTTTGTTTGGTTATTGCAGGTGTCTGGCGATGCGCTTTTAAAATTACTTCACGCTGATACGGAAGATGCTTCACTCGTACATTCAACAGAAGAACTTGATATGCTTGTTGATGCAAGCTACAACGAAGGAGTATTAAATGAAACAGAAGCAGAAATGCTTCACAACATGTTTAAATTTTCAGACTTAATGGCAAAACAAGTAATGATTCCGAGAACTGATATGATTTGCGTACCTGAAGATATCAGTTACGATGAAATAAATAAGCTTGCCCTTGAAAACGGTTACACGAGATATCCCGTTTACGAAAAAGAAAATATCGACAGGATAACAGGATTTATACATGTAAAAGACTTATATGCAATTGCAATGACAAAAGAAGAATACTCAGTTCCTTCACTTTTACGGCCAATATTATTGGTACCTGAAACAATGACATTAGATAATTTAATGTTAGAATTTAAAAAAACACATATTCAGATGGCTGTTGTTGTTGACGAATACGGCGGCACTGCCGGCTTAATAACATTGGAAGATGTCCTTGAAGAAATTATCGGTGAAGTTCAGGATGAGTTTGATGAAGATGAAGAAGAAGTTAATATACAGGAAATAAGCCCAAATACTTATATAGCTAACGCTATGATGAGACCGGATGAGCTTGCTGAATTTTTTGAAATGAACACAGACATTTTCGAAGAAGACGACGTTGAAACAATCGGAGGTCTGGTAGTAAAATTAATCGGAAGAATTGCTGAAATAAATGACTCCGTAACATTTAAAGGCTTAACCTTTACTGTAAAAGAAGTTGACGGAGCGAGAATCACCCTGCTTGAAATTGTTAAAGCCTCTGCGGAAGAAAATCAAAACAGCGAAGTAAATTAACTCCAATACTATTAAATTTTGTAACAATTTATTAAAAAAAGGCAATATTTTGGGAGAAAATTACTTTATATATATGTAAGCATTTTAGTGTGTAAAGGTTTGGTATGGCAGCAACAGCATTAACAGCATTTTTACCATTTGTAACTTCCGGTACAATATTTGCTCCAAGAAGGGTTGATAAAGGACTTGGCAGTAATAATGCAATTGTAAGCGTTATGGACTATGACATAGCAGTCGGTCAGGGTGCAAAAGTTGTAGAAGGTGCTGCTAATATTGCAAAAGAATCAAAAAACAGTTCACTGGTTGCATCTATAGTCGAAAAAGAAAAAGCACTGGAAGAGTTATTAAAAGCTGATAAGGCAATGGAAACCATCGGTAAAGTTACACGTTTTACAATGAACCATATCAACCCGCTTATCGGTGCTACAGAAACAATAAAAGTTATGTATGCTGATAATAAAGAAGAAGCAGCATTAACAGGAGGTATGGCATTTGGTGGAATGCTTGCAGGAGAAACAGCCGCAAAAAATTTCCTTGGTTTATCAAAAACGAATTATAAAAACGGAAAATATGAAATAACACCAAGAGAAGCACTATACAAGAAGTTGCCTTTCTATAGCGAACAAAGCGAAAAAGCAGTAAAAGATTTATGCGAAACTACTACATTCTTTGGCAAACACATATTTAAGCATGCACCAAAAATTGTAAAAGGAGGACTTTTCGCAGGAGCTTCTATAGGGTCTTTTGCTCTGGGGGATAAAGCAGGCCAGCTGATTTATGATAAAGGCTTTAAAAAAGAAGAAGAACAAGCAGAAATAGTTAATATGACATCAGATATAAATGCTGCAGAAACTAAAAAACAAACATATATTGAAGCAGCATAAACTTACTTCATATTTTGGATTTTACCATGTTGTTTATATAAGTTCTGCCAGTTAACCTGAGAACGTCTGTAATTATCAACTGTAGCTTCAAGCGATGCATTAATCACATAGTATATTACAGGTATAGAAACTGCAATAGTAATTATTGCAATTATAACCTGCCTGATAATCGTCTGTATTAAAGCAAATCGTTGTTTTGTAATAGAAATATCGTCTTGCTGACGCAAAATATTATTGATTAAATTTTTACGTTCTTTGACTGTTAGTCCATCTATAAAATCGACATTTTTAGGTTCTATATATATAACATATTTTGAATATTTAATATTTCCGTCAAGAAAGTCAAGGCTTTCATTATACTCTTTTGTTTCCTGTGTTAGAGGCCGTTCTGATATATTTCCGTTTGACAGTGCCTCTATAGGTTCCCCTTCCTGCTCTTGTTCCTGCATATATTTTGTAGGAGCTTTACCGTTTACAGATTTTCCATTATCCAATGATGCTTGTGCTTTTTTATTAAGCTTAGCTTTATATTTTTTAATAAAATTATCATCAAAAGCCTGATTTACTTTAACAGTTTCTTTGTTCTCATCAGACTGTTCTTCCTGAGCAACTGGAAGTTCTTCCGGAGTCTGTTCTTCATTAGTTTTCGTTTCAGTTACATCTTCAGACTGAGAATTTGCCTCTGCTTCATGATTATTCTCAACGGGAAGTTCAGTAACTGGTTCTTCAAACAGTGTTGAATCATCATTTATATTGACAGGTTTTTCTTCTTTAAAAGAAGTTGCATCAGTAGATAGTTTATTCTCTAGTTCTGATAGTAAATCATCAGAAATATCTTGATTTAAAGATGCAAGTTCACTTATATCAATTGGATCATCTTTACTGCCGTTAAAACTTCCTGCCATGAATTCTCTCTTTATTTGTTGTATTATATGTATATTATATAGTAGAATTATTTGTTAAGCAATCATAAGAGAAGATGAAATGAAAATAGATCAAGAAAAATTAAGAGAGTATGTAAAAAATTTAAACAAAGCTAAAATTCTTGTCATCGGAGATTTAGCACTGGATGAAATGGTTTACGGAGATACTGAAAGAATATCAAGAGAAGCTCCTGTACTAATATTACAGCATACGCATACAAACTATATTTTAGGAGGAGCGTCAAATGCTGCACATAACGTATCATCTATTAACGGAGGAAAAGTTACTGTCGTTGGAATAATAGGGGATGATTATCAGGGGCATGAATTAGAAGAAGCTTTCAGAAAAGCAAATATAAACTGTGATAATTTAATAACAGACAACACCCGTAAGACTATAACAAAAACAAGGATTTCCGGTTCTTGCTCACAATCAGTCACACAGCAAATAGTAAGAATTGACAGACAAACAAATGCTCCAATATGTAAAGATACGGAAAATAAAATTATTGAAAAAATAGTTAAACTGATACCTGAGCATGACGCAATTATACTTTCAGATTACCATATTGGCACTTTAACTGATAATATAATAAAAACAGTTACTGATACTGCAAAAAAACACAATAAAATTGTCGTTGTAGATGCTCAAAAACATTTAAACAGATACAAAGACGTTACATCTATGACACCTAATCTGCCGGATACACAAAAGCATATCGGATTTAACCTGAATGATAAAAGCGATTATATTCTCGCCGGCAACACATTAATAAAAGAAACAAACTCAAAATCAATATTAATAACTTGTGGTTCAGACGGAATGGCAATTATCACAGATAACGGTAAATATACACATATACCTGTATTTAACAAATCAAAAGTATTTGATGTTACAGGTGCAGGCGACACTGTAACTGCAACATACACTTTAGCATTAGCAATAGGAGCGGAGCCTGTATATGCTGCAACAATAGGAAACATTGCAGCAGGCATTGTTATAAAACAATTTGGCTGCGCTACAACAACAATAGACGAAATTTTAAAAGAAATCCCAAATAACATAGAAGTGGAGGTTTAACATATGA
>CACWIL010000064.1 GCA_902760905.1 uncultured bacterium | reverse complement strand
TGCCGCCGGGAAATTCCCATCCGTTTTTGAACTCGCCGTAACCGCGCTGGGTTGCAAAAATTTTCTGATCTTTAATTATGATTGCAGCCACTACGTTAATTGTTTTCATTTATTCTCTTTTCTAAAAAATTATTTTTTACCATTATACAGATAAATGTATGAAAATCTAACACCGGCAATTCTGTATTAATTTGACATTCTACCTAGACTAAAGGCAGTGGATTCCTGCTGGCACCCATGGCAGGCTGAGAGTTACTCACGGATGGTTCCTGCTGCTCTCCGGAGGGATTCACTTCAAAAAAATCTACAGCTATGTTCCTGCCTGATTTTTTTTCGTCCGGTCGACGGTTCGCCCTCGTGCCGGCACATTGTGTACTGACTATGAACCATTTTTTTCAACTGTTCAGAACATTTAATTCATGACGTTCTTCAGGAAATTTATTTTTTTAAACTTACAATAATCGATCATACCTGGAAATTAAAATTGCACATCTACAGAAAAGATCAGTATTGCCATGTTTGTAATTTAGCTCAGTTGTTTAAAAAACCCGATCTTATTTCGTTTACAATCTCCTTTATTCTCTGATTTTCTTTTCGCCAGTTATTTAGATATTTTTGGTATTCTTCAGGTTTATACTTTTTCAATTCATTTATTTTTGCGTATTTTTCATCAATCAGTCTATCAACAATCTTAGAATGATACCTGCAAGCATCCTCCCCACTCTTTTCCAATCTCAAATCATCAAGAACAGAAATATTATGTTCATATCTATAAACGATAATGAATGCAATGGTTTCGTTATTCCGAAATCTGTCATCATAAGCATACGCATCCTCCACCGCAGAAAAATCATTCAGTATTGCAAGCAAATAAGGAATATACGGTGCTAAAAAATAAATTTTTTCCTCAATAGACTTATCTTTAACATTATCTAAAAGTTTGGTATAGCATTTTTTATAATCTAAAGTATTTTCAATATCTTTATTGTAGTTGAACTGGTATTTCTCACAATCTTCGTCTGAACAAGGTCTTATTTTCTTTGATGGTCTGACCAAATCTAGAATTTTCTGAAAATTGTTATGGATTTTTTCATCAAAAGGATATCTGAACGAATTCTCGTCCAGCAAACATCTGTCCCTTCTCATATTTACATTAAACATAAAAGAATCATCCATTTCGATGCAATCACTACTACTCATTGTCTTTCTCCGTAAAAAATTGAGTTAATTCTGAAGATGTTAAAATCCTGACTTATTAATTTCTTATCCTCATATTGGTAAATGTATGAAAATCTGACACTGGCAGTTTATGTATTAAATATAAACAGCTCTTAAAAAAATTTTCAAACGGTACTGGTTCGCCAAACCTGGGTCTCTTATCGACGTTCCTTAATAACTCAGCAGAAATCTCTTCTGCTGAAAATTATGATACCGGCTGTCAGAACAAAATTTCAGAAAAAAGCTGACAACAGACAGACAGCTGGCAGCACATGCATTTTCTGCAGGACTGCTGACATGAGCAGCCATCAGTCATTCATATTCGCAGCACAATATTACCTGCGGTGACTCTTTATCCATGTCATAAGAGATTCTCTGTTACGCTCAGTCCATTGAGAACACATCAGATAGGTTTTACCGTTAATTTTAAGAGGTTCCTTATAATACCTGACTTTATCATATTCTGCAGAGTCCCTAACAAGAAGCGGAAAGTTAAGTTTAAACTCACTGTTGCTGTATTCCTTATCCTGAAGCCGTTCGATTTCATCTTCGCCGATACTGCCGCTTTCAAGAAGAGGTTTCAGCACCAGCTGGGCAATGCTGCCGATCTTTAATTCAGCACATGTTGCATCGGAAATCTGCGAAACCGGTGTCTGTACCGGTGCAGTTCCATCCTGATTAGAGCTCTCACGCAGATCTCTTCCCTCAAACATATGCATCATCTTGTAGCTTCTAATAAACAGTTCGTTGGTATCTGCAACATCTTTACTCATCAGCAGAATAGGATTCAGTACAGTATCGAGGAAGTCATCGTTTGCTATAATTCGAAACTTAAAATCAAAGTTAAGACTGTCCATGATTTTCTGCAAATCATCGATACATGGTACAAGTCTATCAAGAATGCACGGGTTTATCTTTGGAGAGGCAAATATGATTTCTGCTCCCCGCATATTCAAATAGCCGAAGATGCACATTGCTGTTCGCACACACTTTGTTATGATCTTTTTTATTGTTGTATCTCGATCACCGTAGTTCACGCCGGCTTCATGGAAGGCAACATCAACCGCATAAATCTTTACGGTTCCGTCATGTACCATGTCGATTCCGAGAACATCACATTCAGCCTGCTGAAGAAGCTGAGACAGAGATGCAGTTTTCTTATAGATGTCATAGTTGTATTTCTCCGAAAAAAACTTTTCGGTCTCAGATTTTATTTTGTTAAGTTCTTCTTCATGATAAAGCTCCCATTTTCCGGAGGTTGTCCAGTTGGTCTGTACAATCTGGCATTCTTTTGCATGGCGCAGCCACGAATAAAATAACGATTCACCCATTTCTATTTTCATTGCAAATATCTCCTTTATAAAGGTAGGTTATGAAAACAAAAAAGTCGTTAACTCCCCATCTGAAATTCTATAATTTTAAACACATTGCTCTACCACGACTCATAATCAATTCCATCCAAATTTACGACATATTCAATACGGATGATGTTATTAGGAAGTTTATCTCCCTTAAAAGAATTATCTGTTATCTGAGGGAATGACGAATCAACTAAATATTTTCTCTTTTCAAGAATTTTATATTTTTTTGATCTTGCAGAGGTACCTTTTTCAAAACCAGCCTTTCTAACCTCATTTTCAAGTCTCTCTCTTCCATATCCGAGCTTACCAAGTTCATCAACAAGCTCATCAATAGACGTACCTTCTAATGATTCCTCCATACGGCAAAAATAAAGCCACAGAGTTTTTTCATGTTTTAACTGATGCTGTCCTGTTATAGTTATTAATGAATCATATCGCTTTATTGTTGATTTGACCTCACAGCTTTCTTCCGCACACTCTATATCATGACTCCCGCTGATTGATGATGTCCATTTAACTGAATGATCCACTCTGAATTTACATATCAGAACGGACAGTTCTGCGATGATACTGTAGACACTCTGTTCACTGTTTCTATTTCCAAGCAGTTCTTTCCACTTTTCCCACCAGTCATGCGGAGAATTCAGAATACCAAGTCTGTTACACCCATCTTTTCCCGGTTCAAGAAATTCTGCACAAACAGATGCAAACTCGTATCTTCCCTCCTCAAAACATGAACTTAAGATAAGATAATTTCTTCTCTCCGCATCATTGATCTCCAGTAAAGCAGTATAAAACCGACATTTATTGAATTTTTCAACCACAAGGACGTCTTCGCTTATTTCCAAAGCGACTCCGAATTCAGTATTTGTACGGATAACATAACCTGGATATTTTTCAGGAAGAGAACTGAGTCTGAAAGCACTATTGCTGTTTAAATGCGCAAAATAACTCCTTATTTCATCAAGCAGCGTCATGTCGTTTTTCCTTATTGAAAACATTAAGAACACTACTAGCAATTGCGTAAGCCATCAGCGGCGGTACTGCATTTCCGATTTGCTTATAGGCATCACCCATGGAACAGTTAAAGAAAAAGTCATCAGGGAATGACTGTATTCTAGCTGCCTCACGCACTGAAATTCCCCTTGGCTCGGTAGGATGAATATGACTGTATGAATCTTTTGCAAGATGCGCAACAATTGTATGCGAAGGTTTATTCAACGTAAGTTTTTTCCATTTATTCAAAAATTTATTTCTGTCATACTTTGGAACAATTCTATTGTAAAGTTTTTTATATTCCTCACTTCCCTCTTTGTAATTGTAAAGTTCAGCCTCTCTAAAAAAAATATTGTCGGCAATCTCAGCAGCTTGTTCATAATTATCTCCAGGCTTCATTCTGTCAAAAATAACCACATCTCTTTTTTTGTTATTATGAAACGAATTTGCTGACGATGAAAAACAGTTAGGGCCGTACCAACCTCTCATTATTTTCTGAAATTGGTTCTGCGGAACAGTCCGATATCCAAGTTCTTCATTTAATTTAACATTTCTATAACGAGAATCAACCGAATCCTTAAGTATAGGAAGATCGGAAAACGCATCACCTACGGTAACCCAAATTTCCTTGGCATTTTCAGATGAGTTCGGTTTTCGGAAATGTCTATATCTCGAAAAAGCTTCGAACCTTTTCTGATATTGAGTCTTGTAGTCATACGGACACCTATGAGTAGGTACCGGAAGTTCAATTAGATCAGCCATTTCTTTTTTAACCGCAAAAAGAATGAGTCTTTCCCTCAGCTGAGGAACACCAAAATCAGCAGAATTCAAAACCGTCCAATAGGCACTGTATCCGTTTGATTCAAGAGAATCACAGACTGTCTCCGGAATATTCATATCGCCAAAACTTGTTGATTCCGGAACGTTTTCCATTATTACAGCACTTGCATTAAGATCGTAAGCAAAACGAAGAAAATCTTGAAACAAGTACCCCCTCGAATCATTTGTATTAATTCTCTCTTTTCCGAGAGATCGCAGTTTTGCCCTCCCTGCCATGGAATACGCCTGACACGGAGGACCTCCTATGACAATACACCCCTCTTCTCCGAATTTGTCAGCAAAAACTGAAGCTTCAATTTTTGTTATATCGCCACAGATATGCGTCGGTTTCCTCCCATATCGGTATTCTAGATTATAAGTAATTGTTTGGCACGCTTCGGGCATAAGTTCCACACCTGCTGCAATATCAAATCCAGCTTTCTGAAAGCCTAAGGTCAACCCTCCGCATCCAGAAAACAAATCAATTATCTTCGGCAACATCCTTCTTCACTCCAACATTCACCTCTTCTATAAGTTTCTTAGCGTAGCATTCCTCTCCGCCGTCAACCAAAGAAGGTTCAACCACCATAAGTTTTGCCGTATTTAATTTCATAATAGCGCGGAACAGCATATCGTATTTTGTATGAGCATTTTTTTGAACCTTTGCAAAAAATCTGACTATTTGGCGACAAGTTCCAACTCTAGTTCCCATATGCCCACTTCTATCCTCAAGATTAAGGATCGTATCTGTTGAGAACATACTTTTTGAAAGAATATCCCTTGTAGTTTTTTCTGTTCCTTGCCATGATAAATGAATAAATCGCCATATTGTTTTCAACCATATTCTTTTAGATCCGTAATGAGTAGGACTTTTATATTCAGTTCCATCCCATCTGTCACGAACTATATCAGGAATTACCTTAACAGACATAAATCTCCAAAATCCATTATCAGACAGATCGCGGTAAGAAAAACCTTTAGTATTGTGAAAATACTCATACAACACCAAACCGAAACGGTAATCCTTGAAATAATCCTTTTTATCATATTTTTCACGACTGAGTTCATCTAAAATTATTTTATACTGCTCCTTAAGATAGTTTCTAATTTCTTCGTAATATTCATCTACTTCGGGGAGAACTCCTTCTGAATTTTTTAATTCTTCCCAAGCTTTAAGAAACTCTTCCTTACTCAGTGTTTTTATTTTCCTTTGCATAACTTTCCGCCTTCAAAAAATCTGCGTATCGACAATGAAGCATTTATTGAAGATGACTCCAATTCCCATTCAAGTGTGCGCATAAAATAAAAAAGAGCCTGACCTACACTTCCTTCCGCCAGGTTTTCACCGTTTACAATCTGCCCCCAATATTCACTTTTCTTTTTTACCTCTTCAACTATTGCAGTCAGTGCAGCCGCCATAATTTCCGACAAAAGCTGTTCATTGAAAGCGGAAGAATTTTTATCAATGTATTTGAAATTTCTGTGTGCTTTATTTAAACAGATCTCCACGCACTCACCAAACTGCTCTGAAGTTGGATCTTCACAACTGAAATTAAGTTTCCACAATGGATCATCAGGATTTGTATATTCAAAAATAGGAAATTCTGACCCATTACCATCTATAAAGACCTTCACAGAATCCAATTCTCCCAATACATGACCGGGAACGTTTATTAGGTGATTTTCATCTGGTTCAACTGAACCTGCTTGTGCTAGATATAGAATAATATTTAAACTAACATTTCCTCTGAGCGTTCCTTTTGGAAAACTAAAGGAGCAGTCTTTTTGGAAGGAATTATCAGAATATCCAAACTCATCAATTTTAAAAACTCCTCTCTGTTTTGATTCATTAGACGTCCATTGAATAGCGAAACCGATTTTAGCATTTTTGCAAGCAATTCCTGTTTTACCAAAAAGGCATCCGAAGGTTCTAAGTGAAATAGAAATCTTAAAAGAAAACTCATAATCATCATGACTCCACGCACCGTCATCATCAATAAACAGAACAGACGGATTGATTTCATCACGTTTATAGCCAAGACTATGTTCTTCTCCATCTTCATCAACATAGAAAAAACTGTATTCCGAATGTTGAAACCTGATTTGTGAACTTAGCCTTTCGTTAAGAGAAGGATATGGAACAATACTGACTGACACTTAATACAACTCCTCTTTAAAATCAAAAATAGGCATTACATCTTTTGAATTTACAGCAATTCTCAATACAGCATCAATTTCAAAAATTTTAAGTTTCTTCATGCTGAAATTGATACCGAAACATGTCTCTCGTTCAGTTTTTATTGGAACAAACGAGATATCAAATTCAATTTTTTCTTTTTCATCTGGATAAATGGAAAAATCTTCTTTGAACGTGCTTCCGTTATTATCGCATTCAAGGTGCACAGAACAGCTATGAATTGAAAACGGAGTATTCAGTCCCATGTTCTCCTCCCATTCATCCATCTTTACACTACTGGATTCCGAATCTATTAACAAAGCGACACAAAAATTTAATTTTTTATTTTTGGCTGATGTAGTAATTCTGAATGGAACAGACATAAAATCTGAATCATATTCAATCTGATCAGAAAAAATTTCAAAAGAGATTCCTTTGCTTCTATTCAAAGCAGTGCCAGCTACGCCACCGGAACCACTTCCTAATTGAACTGATTTAGTTGGTCTGTTTCCAAAACCCAAAGGTGGGAGAAGTTCTGAGAACCTCTTTCTCAGTCCTGAATTTTTTAATTCATCACTAAATTCTTTCGAACTGTAATCATTTCCCAAACTTCTACCAATTTTTGCGAAAATAGAAGTAACATACTGGGGATTAAATGAACTTTTATCTACATTGATATCTTTCCAATTAGCATGATCAGATCTTTCAACGGCTCTGAAATAATCTTCAAGAAGATTCATTGTCGAAGGAATAGATCCGTTTTGCACCAATTTTTTATCTGAATTCAACTTAAAAATACCAATTATAAATTCATCCTCCGACAACTGAATTTTTTTATCGAGGTTAGCTAGAGAAATATCTGTTGTATACTCAACTATCATTCCAGGAGATCTCGTGTAGCAGATGATCGGAATATTTTTTTCAT
>CACWIL010000063.1 GCA_902760905.1 uncultured bacterium | reverse complement strand
AAAACAGTTCTGTTATAATAGTCCAAACCTCTTACAAGTAGTTTATTTCTTTCATACTTGACACCAAGCGCATCCAAATATTTTTTAAGTTCCTCAAAGTGTCCGGAACATTCTTCACAAATAAAATCACCCTGAATAACAGCCTGTATTTCAGGTTTTGAGTAGATTTCCTGACACTCTAATGATTTACAGTCCAAAAGTCTTAAAGGATTTTTATCAAATCTTGTCTGGCAATCTTCACACAATTGCGGTAAATACGGACGTATTACATCTTTTAGTTTGTTTTTAAACTCTTCACGGCACTTTGGACATCCAAGAGAGTTAAGTTCAACCGTTAAATCATTTAAACCAAGTTCTTTAAGATAATTAACTGCCATTAAAATAACTTCTGCGTCTGCGGTTGCCTGCTTTATCCCGAAAACTTCAACGCCAACCTGATGGAATTGCCTTTGTCTTCCAGCCTGCGGTCTTTCGTATCTGAACATAGGACCTTTATACCAAAGTTTAACGGGAGCAGAAAGTCTGTGCATACCGTTTTCAATAAAAGAACGAACAACACCTGCAGTATTTTCCGGACGAAGAGTTAATGAACGGTCGCTTTTTTCAAAGGTGTACATTTCTTTATTAACTATGTCAGTAGTATCGCCGACACCTCTTGCAAAAAGTTCGGTTGCCTCAAAAATCGGTGTTCTGATCTCTTTTGCACCGTATTTTGTAAAAACTTCGTTCGCTTTTTCTTCCATAAAATGCCACAATGACATTTCCTGCGGTAATATATCTTTTGTTCCCTTTTGTACTTTTATTATTGCCATAATTTTCTTTCCTTTATATAATTAATCATAACATAGGCACGATTTTAAATAAAGGAATATCAATGGGAATCAAAATAACCAAAATGCAGGGATGTGGTAATGATTTTGTAATAATCGATTACGATAATTATAAAAAGGGAGTTGAAGAAAAACGCTGGAATGATATGTCAGATGCAGCAAAAAAACTTTGTAACAGAAACTTTGGAGTTGGTGCTGACGGTTTTATTATTCCAAACACAAATACAGATGAAACAGATATTGGCTGGTTTTTCTACAACTCCGATGGCACAACAGCGCAGATGTGCGGAAATGGTATCAGATGCTTTGCAAAGTATGTTTTTGATAAAAAACTTGTTGATAAAAAAGAGTTCGGAGTAAAGACGCTAGCTGGGATAATAAAACCAAAACTGCTTGATGATGGCAGAGTCAGAGTTAATATGTCCATGCCGGTATTAGAGTCTGAAAAAATACCTTTTATTCCGGCTAATAATCTCAATTACAAAATTTCAATAAAAGACAAAATTTTTGAAGGAAATGCTGTATCAATGGGAAATCCGCATTTTGTAATCTTTGCAGAAAGGGAAGATAATATTTTATCTCTTGCAAAAGAATATGGTTCAGTAATAGAAAAGAGTGCAGAATTTCCGGAAAAAACAAATGTAGAGTTTGCAAAAGTAATCTCGGAAGACAAAATAGATCTTCGTGTTTGGGAAAGAGGCTGCGGTATCACACTAGCCTGCGGAACAGGTGCGTGTGCAACAACAGTTGCTGCAATTTTAAACGGTTTAACAGAACATTCTGTAGAAGTAAATCTTTTAGGAGGAAGTGTTCACATAGACTGGCCGGGAAATAAGTACGATACAAAACACGATGTATATATGACAGGACCGGCAGAATACGTTTTTGAGGCAGAACTTAATTAATTACATACATATCCATTATTCTTTCAAACAAAAAATCTTTTTTTATTAAAACAGGGCGTGAAAATATTTCATCGGTATCTTTGCAAACATAGTATTCAACTCCATCCAGTCCTTTAATTTTATCAATAATCGTTAACTCGTGTCCTTCAACGTTGTCTTCTGTTTCTGAACAATTTATACCTACAAGTATATATTTTCCCTGGTTTAAAGCATCATCAATATCTTTTTCTCTGTTACGGTCTTTGTCAGGGGCTATATCTTTTTTATCCTGTGTTTTTGTTCCAAGTAATATCTGCAATACATAATTTTTTTCTACGTCATTTAAACCACCATCTTTATTTAAAGAACTGTAATGTTTATCGCTTATTGCGTTATAAGTTCCCTGTGTTCCGATTTGAAAAACTAAAGACTGAAACAGGATATCAATTGTATTCCGTTCGTCGTCATCCTGACATTTTTTCTGCATATCTGCTAATACGTATGCACCTTCATCAGCTTTTAAAGTCAGCTCACTTCGGTTATTTTCTGTTTTAACAGGTATTTTAAAAAACTTTAAATCAAAATCTGTCAAGTCTGCAGACTTACAATCAATAATTTTCTTAACTTCTTTTTTCTCGGATGTAAGCCCTTCAATTATACGGATAAACTCAGCAGGATACTTTGATGCTATAGTGAATTCAATGCTTGCAGCAACGCAAGTTCCGACTTGTCTGCCGATAAGTTCCTCTTTTATACGCTTCAATTCTGAATTTTTGTCAACTTTTACATCTTCATCATCTAATACCAGCATGATATATGCCGAATTTTCAGCTATTTTTCTTTTTTCCTGACGGACAGCTTCTTCTGTTTTATATACGCATTCAGAGGCTGTATTAATATACATATCAGGAATATCTTCGGTTTGCTGAGTCACAATAAGAGGATTGTCAAGTATACTTATGCACTCTTTTAATATAGTATTTTTATTAATCTCCTTTGCTCTTGGCTGAGAAATTATTTTGTACAGATTTTCAAGTATGCTGCTGTTGTCGTTTGAGTTATTTTGCAAAAGTTTTCCCGATTTCAAACAGTCATCTAATTTTGTTTTTGCAGCTTTATCAAGTAAATTATATATTTTTGCATAATAAACTTTTTCCTTATCAGTTAAAACAGTGCGTTTTTTGTAGGGTACAAAACTACTGTAACGGCTGCTCTTGTCTCTTAAATACGGAGGATTAGAAAGCCTGCCCGCTTGCCTGTTATTCTTACCGGCTGTTTTTTCAGAAGAAAGTTCTATTTCACCCTTTAAAAATTTTTCTATATTTTCTGCGTTAAATTGTTTTCCGGTTTGTGATTCAAAAAGTTGCTTTACATTTTTTGAACCAAATATATTATTCAGATTTGAACCGGGCGCATTATTTATATCTGTATAATCATTTAAAAACATTATTCGGGACATCAAAATTTCCATAATGTTGTATTCATGTCCGTCTGAGGCTTTAAAGATATCTTCATTATTTTCTTTTATACGACAATAATTAATGTAATCATCGGCTTGTGTTAATTTGCTTAGCCCAGGTTTAACATCAGGACTAACCGTGTTATCTTTATTAACCGGTTTGCTCTGATATATAGTATTTAATCCTATATTATACGAATTAGACATAATTATCCTTAAATCCTCGTATTTATATAAAGTATTTTAAGGATAAAAAATTGCCTTTTATTCAGATAAAATTCTTGCCGATTCGTCCAGATTTTTTATAAGTTCAGGGTTTTCTTTGTCGAGCCCTCTCTGTTTCAGAGCGGTTAATACTGCATCTGCAAGGTTTGGAGCTTTTCCTTCCGAAACAGCCTTATAATATCTGTCTTCAAACTCAGACGGGATTCTGAGTTCCCAGTTCCCCGTATTTGTTCCCGGACGATTATATGTTTTTCCCAAGCCCCAAAAATCCGCAAAGAATATTTGAACACGTTTTGCAGGACTTGTAAAAAGTTCGGCAAAGCTGGCTTTCATAAACTTATTTTTATCAGTTCTTAATTGTTGTTTGTATTCTTTTAGTTCTTTTTTTGATATGTTTTTAGGAGCAGTGTCATCTGCTAAATGTTTTGTTTTAGTCATAAAATGAACTAAGTTTTCGTCTCTGTTTTTTGCCAAGTTGAACTTATAGGCATAATAATTTATCAATCTTCTGAAAAGACTTCTCTGGTTTACATTTTTACCTTCAACTTGTTTAAACAAATCATCTGTATATTCGATAAACGACTTGTTATCGTGAGTGCCAATAGCGATAACATTTCTGGCAGGAGCTTCCGCTCCTCTGTAATCAAACTGCGTAACGGAAGTACCTGATAACCCAAGCTCTTTCATTACTTTTATGGTTGGCAAGTTTGGTTCTCCCAAATCTTCACAAATAATATCTTTTTTATCAAAACCATGTTCTTTTGCAGACTTAAGTACAATTTTTTCTAAGATATTTGAATATTCTTCCGGCTTTTTCTTAAACTCGCCTGCTACAGAATATATTCTGCCAGAGTTCTGCGGAGTCATTTTTTCTCCGACAGTATATATAAACGGGTCAACCAGTCCGATTACGTGGTCAATTCTGAGTCCTCCCGAAAAGCTTGAGAAAAATTTATCATATTTTTCTTTCATAAGCCGCCCTGCTTTTCCAAGCGTTCCGTCAGGATTAAATATATATTTGGGGTTAAAATAGTCAAACCCCCAGGTTTGCCCGTCAGCTGAAAATGCATCAGGCGGACAGCCTAATGCTTTGCCTTTTAAAAATAAATCCTGATTAATCCATACATCTGCAGCAGGGGTTGCAACAGGCGAGTCACCAATAATTTTTACTCCGGATTTTTTTGCCAACTCATTTGATTCGGCATTTGCTTTGTCTATCAAAAATTGCTGAAAAATAAAATAATCAATATCGTCTTTATGCGTTAGCTTTATCTCTGATATTCTTTTTTGTGCTTTTTCTATACCGAAAGTGCTTGCTGTTGAAAATAACTCTTTATCTATTCCGTCCCATTCTTGCCATGATTTTTGATATTCTGAACTTAGGATTCTGTATATTGCGGCTTTTTTTAAATCATTACCGTTTGCTTTTTTAAATTGGGCAAACTCATCTTTTAAAGCAGAACCTGCTTTAAAATTTTCATAAGCTGTTCGAAGAACTTTGTTATACTCTTCGTTTACGTTATAATAATCAACTCTGCTTGATTTAGAACGATTTTTTACTACTTTTTCAAAATCGTGTTCTGAAAGTATTTTTCCATACTTTTCAGTAGTTAATTTTTCAAGCGGTATCATAAAAATATTTTTAGCGGAGGATTCAGGAGCATAAGGAGAACTATCACCGACTTTTCGCAAGTTGTTAGGTTCCTGCTGAATACCTGAAAATCCATGTGATTTTAAGAATGGAATAAGTTTATTCTGAACTGTTCTTGAAAACAGTGAACCAATCCCTGTATTTTCTTTTTCTACAGCCGGTGCAGCCGAGTTGTGTATAATTATATCAACTTTTTTATTTAAAAGTCTTAATCCTTCATTTAGTGAACTGGTATATACCTGCATTTCTTTTGCTGTAGGCCTGCGTTCAAATGTTCTGTTGCCATTACTGCTTATTCCTGATATTCTCATATATGTCCATCCTTTTAATTGTTTATATAATTAGTTTAAAACACGAAAAAAAATTTTTTGCCACCAGATAAGTTATTTAATTTTGTAAAGTACACACCCTTTTATAACTTTACAACAAATAGAAATAATGCTAAAATGAAGTGTCTTTTTTAGTATGTATTATATGATGGAGTATTAATATGAGTGTTAATCCTTACGATACATTTGAAAATCATGCAGAGATTTATGAAACTATAGAAAAAAACAAATCAAAAATTATTGATTATGTAAGTCAGCCTGATTTATGGAATACACCGATTAAAAAATCCAACTCTGATAAAGAATGTGTATCGGTTTAAGCATTATATTTTATTGTGTGTTTATTATCATTTCTGTATCCTATTCCGGCTCTGTAACCTGATACAGAATATAATAACGGTAAAGACGGCTCTATCCACTTGAGTCCTGATAACAAAGATACAGTTGCAATGTCATCCGTATGCAAACTTAAATCCAAAAGCTCCGGGGTACGTTTTTCTTCATCTTTATCCTTAAACAAAACAGGATTTATAAACTTGTTGCCTATATAATTTGCAATCATACTTCCGCCAATAACACCTGTCAGAAGTATTCCGCCTATCATCCCAATACATCTCGCTGCTTTGGACTTAATATTCATTTTTTCCAGCATTCCGAGTGCCGCACCTGCGCCAATATTACAGAGAAAAATATTAGCAAGATACTGATAAATACCTTCATTAACTTTGTCCGGAACTTTTTCTTTCCACTCAGGCTCATAAATTTTATCTGCCGCAACTCCGCCTAATATTCCTCCGACAACAGGAACTGCACCGTAAATTGAAAGCCAGCCTATTTCTTTAAAGATATCCTTTGCTTTTACATTTTCAGGAGGTGGTATAAGCTTGTCAGCCAGCTCTTTATCCGTACTGAATAATTTTGAAATCTCTTTTGGTGAAAGCAGGCTGTTTTTTGATTTTTCAAGAATATAATTTATTCCTGAGTTATTTTTATGAGAAATATAATTATTAACAACTTCAGAATTTTCTTTTTTTATTACATCAAGTGTTCTTTGTGCTTTTCTTCCGGTAACTCCGGAAGCTATTTTAGGTGCAGCTATTGCTGAAACAATAGTTGCACCCATAATTATACCGAGCTTTGTACCTTCTTTTTTACGGTTTTCTTTGGGAGTATTTTGTGTAGTTTTACCAATAACAATACTCCCCATCCCCGCAAGTGCAAGCGGAACGTATTTATTGATTTTTGCTGTTAATATCGGCTGGTCTAAAAATTTCCCTATAGCTGAAATGGGAGTCATAAATTTTCCTTACTGAAATCCTCTCTTATTTCCGGATGTCGCTCACAATACAATGTATATTGCCTTATTTTTTCCAATACATTTTTAGAAACAATATGCTCTATTTTACATCCGACTTCTTCTGCTTCTTCCGGAGTTAAAAACAATATCTTTTCAAAAAATTCTTTTAGAATACTGTGCTTATGGTAAACCCGAACAGCTTCAGCTTTACCTTTTTCGGTAAGCTTAATAACTCCGTAACTCTCATACTGAATTAAATCTCTTGAAACTAATTTTGCAAGAGCTTCCGAGACTGACGCACGGGAGATATTAAGATTGCGCGCCAGCTCTGCGCCCTTTAGTTGTGTCTTATTTATATCTGCAATGTAGATTGCTTCTATGTAATCTTCTAAACCTGATGATAAATTTTTTGTATCCATTTCTTCAATTTTAATTGTAAGGCTAACCTAACACATTGTCAAGAACTTTTTTTCTTTTGTCTTTTAGTATATAATTATAGCTATGGTAAGATTATTTGAAGACGATGCAGCAAAGAAAGTGGCAAAAATTGTTTATGCCATATTTCACATGCAGGAAATGTTCACACACATAACAAGAGTTGATTTTCCTGATGTTTCACCTTGTATTTATGCCATGTGGCACAGAAATCAGATGTGCATGTACGGACAGCCTGATATTTCAAAAACAAATATTATGGTAAGCCGTTCCAAAGACGGTGAAATGATAGCTGATGTTATAGAACATAT
Source organism: uncultured bacterium (assembly GCA_902760905.1). Classification (GTDB taxonomy): domain Bacteria; phylum Cyanobacteriota; class Vampirovibrionia; order Gastranaerophilales; family Gastranaerophilaceae; genus CAG-196. Next base: position 113 of record CACWIL010000063.1, on the reverse strand, counting down.
GGGATTTAAAACAATAAGAGGTTCTAAGGGAAAAGAGGGTGCCGTAGAAGCTTCGATGCAGCTTATTACCGCACTTAAAAACGGTGATGACGGAGCTATGATGGTTGACGGTC
>CACWIL010000062.1:3904-11663 GCA_902760905.1 uncultured bacterium | reverse complement strand
TCTTTTTTATACGTGTTATATGAAACATGTCATCCCAATGCTCAGAAACCCCGTACCACTCTTTAACCATATTAACTTCTGTTTGAGAAGTTCCTTTTTGGTTTCTAAGCAAATGATATCCCTGCATTCTTTTTCCTATTGCGTATAAAGATGCCTGTATTTTTTGAATTGCTGCCATATTAAAAGTATTTACTCCACTGTCAGCTTGTAGGGTGCAATTATTTGCACCACTACATTACACTGTTAATTGTACATACTTCGGATTATGAACGCCGTCAATTTTTTCTATAGCCTTTAATGTTTCATCATCAACTACCGTATCAATATTTATAACCATTATTGATTCTTCGTGTTTGTCGTTCTTTTGAACTACGTTCATTGAGCCTATATTGATTCCTTTTTCGCCAATTACTTTTGCTACCTGCGCAATCATAGATGGTTTATTTGTATGAGGAACTATAAGAACGTGTTTTTCAGGTCTGATACTTGTTTCATATTCGTTAATTTTAACTATTCTCGGAATATCTTTTGTCACAAGTGCACCTGCAACAACCATAGTTTCTTTGTCTGTTGTCAGTTTAACAGTTATTCTTCCGGCAAAGTTTGATTTTGCCTTTGATTTTGAAGACACTACGTCAATACCTCTTTTCTTAGCAATAACAGGAGCGTTAACATAGTTAACACCTTCAAGACGTGAAGAAAAAGCGCCTTTCAGAATTGCAACTTCAAGTGGCTGAATATCTTTGTCTGCCAAATCACCGTCTGCAATAATTTCGATTGATTTAACAGCACCGGTTGAAAGCTGAACAGCAAGTTCACCTGTGTTTTCAGCAATACCCATATAATCTTTAACCGGTTCAAGTCTGTCAGGTCTGAGTGAAGGAATGTTAACAGCAGATGATGCAGAACCGCCTGAAAGAACAGACTTAATCTGTTCAGCTACATCAATTGCAACATTCATTTGTGCTTCAGTTGTACTCGCGCCCAAGTGAGGAGTAAGCACAATGTTCTTTTCGCACTGAAGCAACGGACATTCCTGAATATTCGGTTCATTTTCATAAACGTCAATCGCTGCACCTGCTACATAACCGCTATTTATAGCTTCTTTTAAATCATTTTCATTAATGATACCGCCACGTGCACAGTTTATAAGACGAACACCCTGCTTCATCTTTGCAATCGTATCTTTATTAATCATATTAAGAGTGTCTTTAGTTTTTGGAACGTGAACTGTTATAAAATCGCATCTTCCCCAGAAGTTATCAAGATTATCAATATATTCAGCACCTTTTTTCTCTACAGCTTCTTTTGTACTGAACGGGTCATAAACGATAACTTTCATACCGAGAGCTAAGGCAACTTCACCTACGTGAGAGCCGATTTTACCAAAACCTATGATTCCAAGGGTTTTCTTGTACAACTCAGTCCCTACATATTTACCCCTTTCCCATTTGCCTTCTTTTGTGGAAGTAGCAGCAGGTGCAACATTACGTGCCATAGCAAGCATTAAAGCGATTGTATGTTCGCTTGCAGCCATAGTGTTTCCGTCAGGAGAGTTAACAACAATAATACCTTTTTGAGTTGCAGCTTCAAGGTCAATATTATCAACACCGACTCCTGCTCTTCCGATAATCTTTAAATTTACCCCTGCATTAATAATATTAGCGGTAACTTTTGTCTGGCTTCTAACCATCAACGCATCATAGTTTGGAATAACCTTAACTAATTCTTCTTCACTCATAGTAGGCAAAAAATCAACTTCGGCTACCGCTTCAATTATCTTTCCTGCTGATTCGTTTATTTTATCCGTTACTAAAACTTTCATATTTACTCCTTTTTATATTGTCTGCTTTGTAAAGCCTACCTGCTTACTTTACATGTAAATTTTTCTATTTTTCATTGTTAATTCTATTGAATCTTTTACTTCCTTTGCTTTATCCATCCAGATATTATCAATGTATTCGGGACTGATTCTCGGAGCTTCTGATTTATTTACAATTTCAAGTGTTTCAATATATTTAGTTTTATTATTTTGTTTTACGTAATCCATGTTTTGAAGCCTCGTTGAATGATTCATTTTTGAAGCATTATCATGCGATAGAAAAACCCCTGATAGAAAAGCCGTTCCGACTAAAGCTGCACTTAAATACGATGCTCTTATTTTCATTAATATCTCCGTTTTATTATAACCAAAAGCAGGGCGCACAATTTGACGCACCACATAAATATTTAACCTCTATACTTACCCCTCTGCTAATTCCTTTATGACTGTTGCAACACCTTTTCCAAGTTCAAATTTGTAGCCTAATTTATATAGTGTTGCCTCTAATGCTCCGACTGCAGCAATTACATCTCTGTCACATACAAAGCCTAAAGTACCCATTCTGAAAATTTTGTCTTTAAGAGCATTCTGACCGTTTGCAACAAGAACATCAAAATCTTCCTTTATAGTTTTTCTGATATCAGGAACGCTGATATTTTCAGGCGGATAAATAGAAGTAATTGAATGGCTGGCATTTTTGTCATCTTTTACAACCAACTCCAATCCGATAGCTCTCACCGCAGCTCTTAAAGCCATTGCATGACGTTTGTGTCTTGCATTCATATTTTCAATGCCATCGGCTTTAATCATCTCTAACGCTTTGCCTAAGCCTGTAAACAGGTTTACGGCAGGAGTAAACGGAGTTGAATCTGCCTGAACAGATTTTCTGTATGCGCTCCAATCCCAGTAGAAACTCGGGTGCTTACATTCTTCATACACTTTCCATGCTCTTTCATTTGCAACAAGAAAAGCAAGTCCCGGAGGAATCATAAATCCTTTTTGTGAACCGCTTACAAGAACATCAATTCCCCATTCGTCAGGATTACATTCCATAGCGCAAACGGAAGTTACGCCGTCAACAACGGATAAAGCGCCATGTTCACGAATAATTGAACAAAGTGTTTTAACATCATTTGCCGCACCTGTTGATGTTTCTGAGTGTGTTAAAGTAACAATTTTAATTTCTTTATTAACATCTTTTGCAAGTCTTTCTTTTAAAACTTCAGGAGCAATAACTTCGCCAGTTGCAACTTCAATTTTTTCAACAACTGCGCCTCTGGATTCCGCAATCTTTACCCAACGGTTGCCAAAATTACCCAAAACTAAGGATAAAACGTGGTCACCTTCATTAACAAGGTTCTCTAATGCCGCACACATTGCGCCCGTACCTGATGAAGTATATACAAAAACATCATTTTTTGTTCTGAAAACGTACTTCAAGTTTTCATAAACATTATGCAAAATTTTTGAAAATTCACCGCTTCTGTGTCCAATCGGGTGTTTTGCAATCTCTAACATTACGCTTTCCGGCACTGGTGTCGGTCCCGGAATCATTAAAAAAGTCTTATCCTTCATATAATATCCTCCCTAATCTAAAACAACATAATTTTATTGTACCACATTGGAATAATTCGGGTAAAGAGTAATATTACACGAGAAAACAAGAGTTTATCCCCCTCAGTTCAATATTTTTCAGCAAAGAGAAGGGGCATGCCAATCAATAAATATGTAAAGTTTTACAAAAGTTTTTATTTTGTGTTTATTTCCTGAGACACTAAATATAGTAAGTGTTAAACCAGCCAAAATATATTTACCTCTTGCCCGATTGTAAAAAAAATGTACAATAGAGTATATGGAAGTAAGTTTTGATAAATATTCTCTGATTATTGACGGTAAGCGTGTATTCATAAAAAGCGGGGCTTTTCATTATTTCAGAACTCCGGGTGTCAAAATGGCACGTGATCGTTTCTTAAAAATGAAAGCCGGCGGATATAATACGGTTGATTTATATTTTAACTGGAATTATCACAGTGCTCATCAGGGAGAGTACGATTTTTCAGGTATTAAAGATGTAAGAAAAGTTCTTGAAGAAGCAAAAAAATCAGGACTTTATGTAATTGCACGTCCCGGTCCGTTTATTAATGCGGAAGTAAACGCAGGCGGACTTCCTTTCTGGCTTCTCAAGATGGATGATGTAATCCCGAGAAACCGTATCGGTACGGAATACAAATATTCCCCAAAATATATGGAATACGTTGCCGAATGGTACGATCAGATAATTCCTATAATTAAAGAGTTTGATAACGTAATCCTTTTTCAGATAGAAAATGAATATGCAACTGACAGTATGGATGAAGGTTACATAAATGAACTATACAGAATGGCTAGACAAAGGGGCATAACCTGTCCTATCTTTCACAATGATGCCTATTTTGCAGGACTTTGGGCTGATTGTGTGGATATATATGCTCTTGATCTTTATCCGTATATTAACCCGAATCAAAACTGGAAACAGGACCATTTTTGCTTTGACACTTTAGATAATGTTGAAGAAATTTTCCGTTCGGCAAAAGAAGAATCTCCGCCATTTATCGCCGAAATGCAGTCAGGATGGTTTGATAAATGGGACGGCTCAGGCTATAAACATATAAGAGAAGCGCTCGGAGATGAGCATATAAATATTATGACAAAAACCGCATTGTCACAGGGCGTTACTATTTTTAACCATTTCCTTGCTGTCGGTGGAACAAACTGGGGAAATTTGGCTTGTGATGAAGTTTATACAAGTTATGAGTTCACTGCTCCAATAGATGAGTTTGGTGTTCCGCAAAGTAATTTTTATAAAGCAAAGGAAGTTAATTACTTCCTCGATTCGTTTGATTTAACTTATACAGAACCTAAAAATATTGATATTCGGCAGGAAAATATTTACGCAAAAATGCGCCATGACTTAACAAATGACTGCGACTGGTTGTTTATAAGAAATATGGGAATAAGCAACAAAATTAACGAAGCAGAAAATGGTATTACTTTGCCTGACGGTAAAACTGTAGTCTTAAAATCCTGTGACATGAAAATTTGTCCCGTTAATCTGAAGCTGAAAGCCTGCAGTATAGAATTTTCAGATGTTGAAATATTTGCAAGACTTCAAAATGAAAAAGAAGAAGCCATTTTCTTTATAGCTGATAAAGATGCAAATATTTACATGTCTGACGGTACTGTTATTACTGGTGATAAAGCAGATTATGAAAACTATACGTTTGAAAAAGATGGAAAAACCACTCAGTTTATTTTCCTGACAAAGCATCTTGCGGACAGAAGCTGGTTCCTTGGTGACAGAATGATATTCAATGCAGATTACGTACTTCCGAATGGAGCTGTTGCGGTTGAAAAAAATACTGAGATTGCTTATTTCGATTTGAAATACAAATTTGCCAAGAAAAACTGCATAGTTGATGCTTTTCCAAATAATCCGCCGGTTATTCAGCTTGAAGTATCAAAAGTAAACTTCTGCTCACCTGAAATTGATATGGATTATGATTATTCAGACTGGAAAAAGATTCCAGCCGGAAGTAAAACTGATGCATTCTCCTGTGATATTTATGATGAGTTTATCTGGTACAAGGCTAAAATTCCGAATTATCTTACGGAAATTACTTTGAGTGCAAGACATTTGTTTGCTGTTTATATAAACGGTAAGGAAATTATAAACAGAAACAGTTATAAGCTTGAAAAATTACAGGAAGTTCCTGAAACTATCTCTGTACCTTTAAATAAGTCAATTCTATACAAAGATACAAACGAGCTTACAATTTTGGTTCAGAATTTGGGCTTTGATAAAGGTTTTTCAGGTGATACAAATAACCCGAGAGGACTTGTTCTTTTTGAAACAACTCCTCAATTCCCGGTAGAATTTTATGTATGCGACAGGCTTGCACCTGAATACAGTACAAAATTTGAAAGCGACAATCCGTATTTATCAAAAATTACAGTAAACTTTGATATTGATATAAAAGAAGATGTTTTTTTTGCAAAATATATTTCTTTTGAAGACTTCAGATGCAGACGGGCAACTATTTACCTTAATGGTGTAAAAATAGGCAGATACATAAAACGCAGACACGTTCAGGATAAGTTTTATCTGATAAATGAGTTCTTAAAACCTCATAATACCATTGATATAATAGTCTGGGAAAAAGACAGGAACGTGAAATCTGCGTGGGGCTTTAAATCTGACTTAAAAAATGTTAAAATATTATTAGGAACATATAAAATTTGTCAGCTGTTTAAATAAGAGGTATGAAAATGGTCGTAGTCCCCGAATTTCTGATTAAAAGAATCTACCAAAAGGGTTCTTTGAAAAAACTTGACGACGGTGCAAGCTTTAACCTTAAAAACGTACTTGGTCCGGGATTTATAAGCGGGTTTAATTACGTAAAAATCAATGATGTTACTTATGAAGCAAAAGATGTTAAGTTTATAATGAACGGAAAAGAGTACACAAAAGATGATGTATCAGAAGACCACCCTGTAGCATTCAGACTCGGACAGGCAGGAACAATAGTCGTTAAGGGGGAACAAAGCGTAACTGACGGAGTTAACAAAATTGTAATTGAGGCTCTTAACCCCGAAGCAGGTGTTGTAAAATTATCTGTTGAAGATAATGTTTAAAGTTTATCTCTTTAATCTTGCAAGGAGTTCTTTTGCATAATCCATTTTTAAGATTATGTTTAATACTGCGTAAACTATACTGCAAGATAGAATTACAACTCCGATTTTTACAAGTTCAAAAACGTATTTCGGAAGAGGAATACCGTTAAATATCTGACAAATGTACCAGCCGAATACTAAAGTTAAAAATCCCGCAAGGAGCATTTTCCCAAAGTTTATAAACAGGGTTTTGTAATCAAGTTTAATTATCTTATGCATAAATAAACCGAGCATCGTTGCATTATAAAGTGTAATAAGTGATGTCGAAAGAGTTATACCTGCAATACCCATATTTAGTTTTAAAATCAACAGCCAGTTTAAAAATGCTTTTAATACTATCGTAGAAGTTGCGATTATAAACGGAGTTTTTGAGTCATTATATGCGTAATAAACTCTTGTGATAGAATCTCTGAACACATAAGGAAGTATAGAGAAAGAGAGGAAACAAAGCGCTTCTGTTACCATAAGTACGGCATTTGAGTTAAAAGCGCCTCTTTCAAATACAAGAGAAATACCATCCTGAGCAAGCAGAAGTATAAAAATTATCATCGGAATAGCCGCAAAAAGCAATACTCCGACACCCTTATTAAAGTACGTTCTGATTGAATCTTCATTCCCTTCACCAGCAAGTCTTGAAAATATAGGGAACAGAGGAACAAGAAATGCCGTCACTAAAATCCCGACAGGGAACTGGAATATTCTGTTTGCAAATACAACCGCTGTCCACGCTCCTAGTACAAGGTTTGAAGCAAAAAACATGTCTATATAAATACCGATTTGTCCGATTGTTGAACTTAAAATTGCAGGGAATAAAAGTTCGCAAATATTCTTAAACTGAGGATTATTTTTGATATCAAGGTTTGGTTTTATTCTGTACCCGATTTGTCTGAGTTTCGGAAATTGTATCAATATCTGGCAGATTGCACCTAATAGTGTAGCTCCGGCTAGAACAAGTCCGGATTTGTCGTTATGTGCAAGAGAAATTGAAATAATTACAACAAGGCTCAAAACCATAGGTGACAGGTTCGGAAGAATAAATTGCTTATGTACAATTAAAAGTCCGTAATAAATACCTATAATACCTCCGATTAAAATAATCGGTGACATTATTTTAAAATGCAGTGAAGCAAGGCTGATAAGCTCCGGTGTTCCGGCTGAAATTATAAGCCCCATTATTTTATCTGCAAAGAAAAATCCTGCAACTGCAAGCAGTGCAAAGAATACAAA
>CACWIL010000062.1:0-3892 GCA_902760905.1 uncultured bacterium | reverse complement strand
CAACTGCCGCACTGTGAAAAGGTCCTCCGACTCCGCCTAAGATAATTATAGCAAGCGAAGGTATCTGAAGAGCATAAAAATAAGCATCGGAAACGAGTGTTGCTCCGTAGAAGTTTGCAACAACCATATCTCTTACAAAGCCTATTAATTTGCTTGCAATTGTCACAACTGCAATAAGCCAGGCGGCTTTTAATACTCCGCCTTCAATATTTGTATTCTTTGCTGTTGCTAGTTTTTCTTCCACTTTCGGTTATTTTTCCTGTATATTTTCACTAAATTCAAATTTTTTATACTTTTCCACAAGCTCTATGTATGCGCTGAAAGAACGTCCAAGTGACGGAGCATGGAAGGTTATCGTATTAAAACCGTCATCAATGTATCTTGAAATGTCAACCTTGTATTCACGGCTAAAAACGGGTTTTGCTATCGGAAACTCGTGTTCTCTTCCGTTAATCATAACAGCAATTTTCGGAGCCGTTGTATCAGTTATAACAATTTGTGCTCTGCCAATCGGTGCCCAAAAATTTTGTTTAACATCATTGCCGCTTACCGTAACAGGAACTGTCCCGAGGTTAATATCAGTATAATAGTGCCGTAAAATATTATAATACGGCTGACCTAATTTTGTTGCCATATATCCGGCTCCAAACTGACTCATTCCAACGCCGTGTCCGAAACCACCCCCATATACTATAATGTTCTGTACATTTCCATACTTATCAAGTTTTTTTTCAAAAACGGCATTTGCGCTTGGAAGCGAGACTCCGTCTTTTTGAAAAACACGTCTTATAACAAGTTCTTTTGATATGATATAGCAGCCCTTTGAAGTAAGAATTTCAAGTTCCATTATTTTACCGGAATTGCCGCGTCTCATAACGATAATGTCTTTAATCTTACCTATATCACTTCCGGGGTGTACTGCAGGATGAATAAATCCTGTTTTGGATTGAGCGGGCAAAGTAGTTTTTAATACTGCTTCAAGTTCACTTACTCTCCACTCTTTTGACCATCTGTAATATGGTGATTCTATATCAAAAGAAGGTACTTTCGATTCATAGAAAGCCTTAGCTTTTTCATCATTATCAACCGGTTTAAAATCCGATTTATCCGGAACTGCCTGCAAATATGCTTTATTTGGAGCCGGAAAAATCTTTGTATTTGGATCAGAAAATGCGTTTGCATAACTTTCCGTATATCCGCCTGCGGTGGAACTGTATAAAGCTAATATCAGTTCATTATTATGCAGAGCAACAATGCCATCCGTTTCCATTACTGCACGTGTTGCAAGTTCATCTTCCGTATTAGCACCGAAATAAACCTGACTTGCAACGCTGTCTACAACGTTAAATTCTTTATAAGCCTGAGTTCTTGGAGTCAAAACATAGTTTCTTGCGGCGACAGCTTGTGCTTTTAAAGCTTCTAAACCAAACCTTACCGGCATTTCATTTGGTACTACGCCTTTTAAATACTCCTGAATCTCAACTATATTTACAAGGTAAAAACCTGTATTATCTTTTTGTGTAACTTCAAACGCTCCGTGGTAAAGAGCATCAGTCCCTTTTCTGTATAGTCCCCTTACACCCAGCAAGCCCTGAGGACATATAAGAACTACATCCTGAAACAGATGTGACTGCTCTCCGATTGATATAATCAAACCTCTTTCGCTTTGACGAATGTTTATATCGGTATTTGGTGTAACCTTAGTAATTACCTTTTTGGTCGCTTTATCACAAAGTTCACATTCAGACGTTCCGTATAGTGTTAGTTCCTGTCTTAAAACATTCTGAAATTTGTTATCCGTAATTCCTACTCTTACAATATCAAAATTGTTTAAAGCGTATGCGTTATTACAAGTCAATGCGAATACTAAAAATATTGCACTTAATACAATTTTCAATTTTCCGTTTTTAATTTTCAATTTTTAACTTCCCAGCTTGTTCCATCTTTTGTATCTTTTAGAATGATGCCTTCTTTGTCAAGAGTTATTCTGATTTTGTCAGCTGTCTCCCAATCTTTTTCTGCTCTTGCAGTTTTTCTTTTTTCAATAATTTCATCCATTGAGTTAAAACTCTCGCCTAGTTCTGTGCTGATTTTTGCTAATTTTTCAGTCAGTTCTTCTTCGCTCAATGTTGCTTTTTCAAAAGTAAAACCTAATGTTGTTGCAAGCTTATGCAAAAGTGTATAAGCATAATCAACACCTTTATTTGCTTTATTTGTTAAATCAAACAAGACTGCGAGAGCTTTTGATGTGTTCAAATCATCATCCATAGCTTCAATAAATGCTTTATACTCATCATATTGAGTAATATCTAAATTATTATTTACTTCTCCTTTGGCATTTAGCATACGTTTTGCACCTGCCTGAGCTGATGTCAGCGCTTCGTCAGAAAACTCAACCGGCATTCTGTAGTGGTTTGTTAGAATGAAAAATCTTATGGTATTTGAGTCATAGTTTTTGAGCAAATCATCTATTGTCAGGAAGTTACCCAAAGATTTTGACATTTTTTCTTTATTGATAGTTACAAAACCATTATGAAGCCAGTAATTCACAAATTTGCAGCCGTTTGCACATTCTGACTGTGCGATTTCGTTTTCGTGGTGCGGGAAGATTAAATCTGCTCCGCCTGCGTGAATATCAATAGTCTTACCCAAATATTTTCTGCTCATTGCAGAGCACTCAATATGCCAGCCCGGTCTTCCGATTCCCCATGGTGATTTATATCCGAATTTTTCATCTTTTTTCCAGAGCGCAAAATCAAGAGGATCTTCTTTTTGTTCGCCGACTTCAATCCTTGCACCGCTCTCCAGCTGGTCTATAGGCTGACCACTTAGGGAACCGTATTTACCGAATTTTTTAACCCTGAAATACACGTCACCGTCAGCTTCATAAGCATAACCTTTTGATATCAGCTCCTTGTTCATTGCAATCATTTCACCCAAGGTTTTTGTGGCGAAAGGTTCTATGTCAGGTTTCAGGTTATTTAATGCTTTCATTGATTCTGAAAACTTATTGTACCAGAATCTTGAAACTTCTTCAGGTGTTTTGCCTTCTTTCTCTGCTTTTTTAAGTATTTTATCATCAACGTCGGTTACGTTTCTGCAATAGGTAACGTCATATCCTTTAAATTTAAGATATCTGTACAAAACGTCCCAGGTTATATAGCATCTTGCGTGACCGAGGTGTGCATTATCATAAACCGTAGGTCCGCAAACGTACATTTTTACTTTATTTTCTTCAATAGGTTTAAACTCTTCTACTCTGTTATTATATGTATTATGAAGCTTCATTTTTTCCCCTCTCCAAGTGATAGTCACAAGTAAATTTTAGTATAAAAAGAATAACATGTAAATAATTATTAATAAAAAGGCAAATTTTCTTTTGCCTATGACTTTATATTTATAGGTTATGTGAAAATAGTGACAATGATTCATAATAATATTCAAAAGTTTTATCAAAACAGAGTTAATAATACGCAAAACTATTGCTCAAATCCTGTTTTTAAAGCAAAAATACCCAAAACTGCAGAAAAAGAAATTACGGAAGATGCTTTAAAAATAGCAAGTGCAGCTATCGCAGCAAGCGGAATGTTTTATCTTGGCAGTGGAAAAACCCGACAATCTTCTCAACTTTCACGCAAACAGCAGGAAGAGATATTAGAAAAATATAAACAAGGTTATGCCCCAAGAGTAATTGCTGAGGAATATGGCTGTAGTACCGATTTGATTCGATATCTTATAAAAAAGCAGCCGAACAGAAAAGAACTTAATGAACAAAATTCTGCAAGTAATTTAAAAACAGGCGGTAAAATTGTATATTTAGGAAATAGCGGTCATTATACATCAATGTTTTCAGAAGCACAGCAGGAAGAGATTGTAGAAAGGTACGAGAAAG
>CACWIL010000061.1 GCA_902760905.1 uncultured bacterium | reverse complement strand
TATTTTCTTCCGGTTTAAATAAAATTGCCGGAACAGATTATGCAATTATTTCAGACTTGAAGAATAATTATTATTCAATTTTTGATTTGCCGTCAGGCAAAGTTATAAAGACTTATGAAGTTAATGTACCTATTAAAGATGTTATTATAGCGGATAAGGTAAGACAGTTTGAATAAAAACCGTTAAATAAGAGATATTATGGATATTATACTGGACAAAACTACTGAAAATGTAATGGCAGAGCTTGAAAAAACTCAAAAAGAGTTTTGGAATATTGCCCGTGAAACAGGCGTTATGCTTAATATGTTTATAAAAATGATGAACGCTCAAAACGTATTAGAAATAGGTACATCAAACGGGTATTCAGGACTTTGGCTGTCAAAGGCTTTAAAAAAAACAGGCGGACACCTTACTACAATTGAATTTTATGAAAAACGTCAAAGTATTGCTATTGAAAATTTTAAAACGTGTGGGTTTGATGATATTATTACTCCGCTTCAGGGCTCGGCAATTATGATTCTTGAAAATCTGCCGGAAGATAAAAAATTTGATTTTGTTTTTATTGATGCAAACAAACAGGAATATATTAAATATTTTAACCTTATAAAACCACATCTTACTTCAAAATGTATGATTACAGCGGATAACATTTTATCCCACGCCCAAAAAGTTCAGCCGTTTGTAGATGCGATTAGTGAAGATGATGAATTTCAATATGAAATCTTAAATTTACCAGCTGGGCTTCTTGTTGCTTACAGAGGATAAATTGTTTTCTTAACATTTGTTAATTTTTTTTACTAAAAAAGCAATTTCTCTGAGAAAAAATTTTTCTTATATATGAGGGATATTATTTTCATAAGAAGAGGATATAAATGACTTATATAAAAGATACGGGAAGAAAATATACCGAAGAATATAAAAAATTATGTGAAAAAGTAAATGAAGAAAATAAGCAGACTCTTAAAAAAGCAGGTGTAACTCCGTCTATTTTTGAAGAAAAGCAAACTAATAACAGTTCATTACTCCTTTCAACAAAAGACTCTGTTTCCAAATCAGGCGCTGAGAGTAAACAAAAGAGTGAAACAAAAACTTATGAAGAAACTCCGATAGAAGAAAATGCAACATTAAATGATATTAAAGCTTCTAGCGGTGCTTTAAACACCATTTATAAAAGAACATTAAGAGCTTATAACAGCGCAAATGACGACGACACAAAAAATAATTACCATGAATATACATCATCTCTTGAAGAAACAAACGGCAAAGATGTTAATGATGAGCTTGCAGATTTTTTCACAAAAAATTATAAAAAAGGTTTACATATAAACGGGGGTGGTTTTGCTTACCTTGAAGAAGGAAAAAAAAGTTCGGTTTATTCTGTAAACGGAAATGTATCCGGTTCATACAAAGATAAAAATGAAAAACTGACGTTGCTTTATAACGGTTCCTTTGAGTATGAAAGCGAAAAATCAAAAGAAAACGGTACAGAGAAAAATGAAGTTCAAAAAAACGGAAACGCACTTTTGCTGGCAAAATATAAAACAGACAGGCTGACATTTGGAGGTGGCGGAAGTGCATATTTTTATGATAACGACACTAAATTATACAATTTGTATGCAGGTGCAACTGATAACAGGAGCGGTATAACTTTAACACTTAACAGAAAAATACAGGTAGTAAATAATACTATTGAAAATCAGACAGATGTAAAGGTAAATGTTATACAGCAGGAAGATGCAGAAGATTTTTCAAACACAATTCCAGATATTCCGACTCCGGAAAAAACAAAAGAAGCAGAAAGTCTTGTAAGTAAAGAAAAAGAGGAGGTAAAGGATATCGTAACTAAAGATTATAAGAAAGGTTTTGGCTTAGACCTTATTTTATCTTCTGCCAGCAATGCTGATGAATATGGTGCAATAGCAAAGTACGCAGTTTTTTATAAAAAAGATGAAAATCTGAAAATGGGAGCTGCATCATATCTTGGATTATCAGATTATCATCCGAGTTCACATGAAGGCATAAAGTTTCGTTCAGGAACGGTATGCACTGTAAATTATACAGCGGAAAACAAAACGGATATAAAAGCAGTAGCTGTAATTGATAATAAACGAATACTACAGCCCGGAAATCTCCCACAAAATACCTTTATGGTTGCGCTTGATACAACCGTAAAAAAAGACAAATTTGCAGTTTCGGTATCAACAGGTTACATTAACTCAAATTCGGATGTTAAACATATGTTTGTGACCGGATCATTAGAATATAAAATGAAAAAATCTATGCTTGCTGTTACAGCAGGTTATCAGGACTGCGACATTTCCTCTGAACAAGATAATATATTTTATTCAGGGATAAGGTATGCAGTTAATTTTTAAGCAAAAAATAAAAAACATTAAGAATTTATGTTATAATGGGAAGAGAAAGAGGTATGAATGTACGATTTCCCGTTTGAACTTGATGATTTTCAGAAAGAAGCGTGTGATTATATTAGTGACGGAAAAAGCGTTGTAGTTTGTGCTCCGACAGGCGCAGGTAAAACGGTTATTGCACAGCACGCTATTCATTGTGCGCTTCGTGACGGGAAAAGAGTTTTTTATACAACACCACTTAAAGCATTATCAAACCAAAAATTTAGTGACTTTTCGGAACAATATGGTTCTGATAAAGTTGGTTTACTGACAGGAGATACTTCTTTTAACCGTAACGCACAGATTGTTGTAATGACAACTGAAGTTTTCAGGAATATGCTCTATGGTACAAATTTTGGTTCTGTCAAAGATAACATGAAAGAAGTCAGATATGTAATTTTAGATGAAGTTCACTATATGAATGACGAACAGAGAGGAACTGTTTGGGAAGAAAGTATTATATACTGTCCTACTAATGTTCAGATTATTGCTCTATCTGCAACCGTTGCAAATGCTGATAAACTTACGGATTGGATAAATACTGTACATTCAAGTACAGAGCTTGTTAATACAGATTTCCGTCCTGTACCGTTAAGGTTTTATTACTTTGATTCTTCACAGCCGAATACAATTCTGCCGCTTTTAACTCCATCAGGTGCTTTGAATAATAAAATTAAGCCGGAGAAAAAACAATTCAGGAGAGGAAAACCGGTATCAAAAAGAAACACTGTTAAAGATGTTGTAAGAGTCCTTCACGAGAAGGATATGCTGCCTGCAATATACTTTACTTTTTCAAGAAAAAAATGCGACGAACAAATGGAAAAATGTGCGGAGCTATGTCTTGTAACACCAAAAGAACAGGCTGAAATAAGACAGATAGTAGATGATTATATTGCAGAAAATCCATATTTATACAAAAACAAACATATTGAATACCTGCTTTTAGGTGTTGCTTCTCATCACGCAGGATTGCTTCCTGGCTGGAAGATACTTGTTGAAAAACTCTTCCAGAAAGGATTAATCAAGGTTGTTTTTGCAACAGAAACTCTTGCGGCAGGAATTAATATGCCGGCACGTTCTACAGTAATAAGTTCAATTAGCAAAAGAACGGATAACGGACACAGAACGCTCACTCCAAGCGAATTCTTACAGATGTCAGGTCGTGCAGGCAGAAGAGGAATGGACGAGATTGGTTATGTTACAATCGTCGGAACAGCATTCCAGACTCCTGAAGAAGTAGCAGAACTTGTTTTGAGTGATGCAAACCCTCTCGAAAGCAAGTTTTCACCTAGTTATTCAATGGTACTTAACCTTTTGCAAAGATTTACGCTTGATGAAGCCAAGGAACTTGTTTTAAAAAGTTTTGGTTATTTTTCGTCGAACTCAAGGGTTGAACCATTATTAAAGCAACAGACAGAAAATCAGGCTAAAATAGACGAGTGTAATTCTTTCAGATGTTACTGCAATCGTACAAATCAGGATTTGCTGGATTACAACAAAATAAGAGAGATTTACGTACAAAACAGAAGAACGTTTAAAACGATTCAAAAGCAGGAAAAGAAAAAGAACAGACCTCTGAGTGAAGAAGCACACGAATTTGGCAGACAAAATAAAATTATGCTTGAAAAAATGCACAGATATGAATGTGATACGTGTAAATTATTTAAAAAGCATATGAAATCAATAGAAGTTCTAAACAGATACGAAGCTAAACAAAGACATCTGGAAAAAGAAATAGAAAAGCAAAAAGACATCTTTTGGAACAGATTTTTGTCACACAGAGCCGTACTTCAGGAATACGGATTCCTTAAAGATGATTATCCGAATGAACAAGGTGTAATTATATCACAGCTTCGTTCTGAGAATGAGTTATTTTTGGCATTGGTTGTATTTTCAGGTGTTCTTAACGGACTTACACCGGCTGAACTGGCTTCTGTTATTTGTGCACTTACAACAGAAGATATGAGAGCTGATTTATTCTCACAGCTGCCATTTTCACCTACGGTAAGAAAAACTTTAAACAAAATCAAAGATATAAAACGTGCATTGGACAAGAAGCAAAAAACTTATGATGTTGAAGATCCTATGTATATTAACGGTTTCTATTCGCCGCTTATTGAAATGTGGGTTAACGGTGCCGAGTGGGATTCTATTATAGATGAAGTTGAAATGGGCGAAGGCGATATTGTAAGAACATTTAAACGTGTTATTGATGTATTAAGGCAATTCTGCACAATTAATAACATGCCGGAAGAACTTGTGTTCACCGCTCGTGAAGCTATAGACCTAATTAACAGAAGCCCGATTGATGTAGATTAGGGGTAAATATAATGTCCATAGAAAGTGATATCTTTAAGCGCTATGTTCCGAATTGGAAGAAGTGCAAAAAGAAATATGAAAAATTATTTTTGAACGATTCTTTTAAAGCTGTTGTTAAAATCAGTAAAACAGGAGAAGTTTCAGGTACCGTATATGATATTGAAAATGACGACGAGTTTTTACCTTTGAGAGTAGAAAACAATGAAGGTTCTTTTGCATCAAAAGTCAAAAATGAATACGAAAACTTTTTAATTGATATCCGTAATAATTATTTTATAAAAAATTATTTCATTTATCCCCAATCAAACCGTATAACTCAGTTAATTATAGAAAAATACGGAAGCTATCCTGAATTTTTGTGGGAAAAATTTGACGGAAGCGGAATTTTCAGAAATCAGGACAGCCAAAAATGGTATGCCGGAATACTTGATGTTGAAGGGAGTAAGATTAAAAAAGGTAAATCAGGTATTATTGAAGTATTGGATATAAAACTTGATTCAGCAGAGATTCAAGAGTTGCTTTTGCAACCTGAGTTTCATCCTGCTTATCACATGAATAAAAAATCCTGGATTACTATTATTCTTGATGAAAGCCTCTCCGATAATAAAATCATGGAACTTGTTCACAAAAGCTACCTTCTGTCATTTAAAAATAAAAAAATCAGGTGTTCCAGTTAATCTCTTTTTCTCCTAAAGATTTTAGTATTTCGTTTGTTTTTCTGAAATTCGGAGTTGTAGAAAAAGCTCCTATTTTCCCGTCTTTAATCGGCGTGTTCTTTGCATTGCCCATGTTTGAAGGGTGAGATGAGCGTAAAATATAGATTCCATGTTTTTTATATTCGTCTTCTTTTTCAAAAGAAAACTGTTCAATATCGTTAGCCGGATTCCCCCATAGTATAATAATCAAAGGTTTTTGCCTTTCAATAAGTTTATTGATAATTATATCAATAACAGGAAGCCAAAATTTATTTCTGACGGCAAGGCTTTCTTCTTTAGAAAAAGATAATGCTCTGTTTAAAAGCAATACTCCTTGTTTTGCCCAGGGTGTAAGATTCCCTGAAACATTATTTACCCCTGTGTCTTCTTTAATTTTTTCAAAAATGTTTTTAAGACTTGCGGGAATTTTCCCCGAAAGTTTCGAAAACGCAAGTCCATGAGCATCTTCCTTATTAGGATACGGATCTTGCCCCATTATTAAAACCTTAACATTATCAAATGGTGTAATATTTAATGCGTGATAGATTCCACTGTTTTCTGCTTCATACGGCAAAATTTCCTGAAATTTTCTTTTTTCTTCAATAACAGAAAACTTTTCATAAAAAAGATTTTTTTCTTTTTCAGAAAGAACATTATACCAGGATTCGCCTATTAAATCTTTTAACATAACTTCCCCGTTTTATTTATTATACGTTATCTTTTTTCTTCTTGTGTTTTTTATTATGTTTTTGCGGTTTTTCGTCACAATCAAGAGCTTCATTAAGGTGTTCAAGAAGCTCATCTGAATGTTCAGTCATTGCGTGCTGTGTTTTGTGGTGTATGTCAACAATATGATAATGCATTGCTTCTTCTAGCTGGATAAGTGACTGGTTGTAGAAAGAAAGACTTGTTATATAGCTCTGCATAGCTGTAATGTAATCTTTTCTCGCATCCTGAAGGGCAACATAATTCAAATCTCCACTGTTATACATCTTTTCAACTGTATTTATGTTCTCCAGTGCTTTAACAGCAGTTGCCTGAGCGTAAGGAACATCGTCTGTAGCAAACTCAACGTTGTTTAATGCTCTTTGAACTTCATAATACAAGTCTTTTTTAAACAATGTTATCTCATTATCAGCAAGCTTTAACTGTGCATCTGCGCCTTTTATTGAGTGCTTAAGCTCCATCAAATTAACACTAGTTGAAAGATTTACACCTACCTGCAAACTGTTATTTGAAAATTCGTTAGAGTTGTTATAACCGTATCCTACATTTGCTGAAAGCTCAGGCAAATACGTACGTTTAACATATTTTAAAGCTTGTTCCATTGCACTTTTTGTTGATTCCAAAACTCTTAAATCGGGGCTGCTTGCATAAGCTATTTCTACAGCATTTTCTTTTTTGAAATCTAATTTAAAAGGTTCAAATTTTGGCGGAATTTTGTGGTTTTCGTATCCGTAATCGTGATTGTATGCAAAAGTCTTTGTTTTTGTAATGTTATAACTTGGCGTATTATCAATATACATTGCATTGCTAAGATTAACTTTTGCATTTTTTAAAACCGTTTTTGCGTAAGCAAGTTCAAACTGCGCTTTGCTTAAATGAACTTGTGCGGTTGTTTTATCCGGAACACCTTTTGCAATTTTCAGGTATTTTTTGCAGATAGTAACATTATCTTCTGCAATATCAACAAGAGCCTGCGCTTTTAGTACATCATAATAACGCTCTTTTACATGAAACAGAGTTGAACATAAACTGTCCATAAACTCATACTCGGCACCGATTTTGTAGAACTCTTCCATCTTAATGTTAGCAATTGATTTCCCGAAATCAAATACAAGCTGATTGACAGCAATTGCAACATTCGGAAGCTCTCTGTAATGATGTGAGTAAACATCTGTATTTGAGTTATTTTCGTTGTGGAAGCCGACTCCGGCCCCGATTACCGGAAAGAAAACGGATTTTGCTTTTCCTACATTACTTTTCGCCAAATCCAGCTCATATTTTTTGCGCCTGATATTAGGGCTATTTCTGAACGCAAGTGCAACACATTTTACGATATCCAAATCCGTACCGTCTTTTACAACAACAGTCTTGAATAATTCAGCGTGTTCATCCTGAACGGAATGTGCTATAGATTTCGTGTTTACGCTCCCTAATAAAGCAATGCTTATCAGCAGGGCAGCCAGTGTTCTTTTCAGAACAGAGATATTGAGAATCTCAAAATTGTAGGTCAAGCATTGCTTGACAAAAACTTTTATTTCTAGTTATTGTCAGGCAGTGCCTGACCTACGAACTGAGGCTGTATAATTAAATCTTATAATCTAACAGGTTTTATATAAACATCTGCTACTGTATATGCTGTTTTAGTTGTTCCAGCAGGAACTCTTGCTTCATCACCTTTCATCAATAGGAACAATGGACAAATTAGAACGCTCAAAACAACAGACATTGTCATCTGGTCTTCTGGGCGTGCTGATACTGAACCAGACAACTGTACATAAGAACCGTCAACAGCAGTAGTATGGAAGTCATCTATTGTAATTTCTCCTGCTCTACCAATCATACCACGCTTTTTAGCAAATGATATTTGTGCTGTAACAGGTGTACCTGCTTTAACTAGAACATTACCGCTATTATCCTTTATATCTTGTACCACAGCAAAATTAACAGTATCTCCACTTACAATATCTTTGGTTGTTATTGTTTCAGTACAACGAATAATAACAGGTGTATGTGCTGACAATGTTGATTTACCTGCACTATTTGTTGTTGCTATTAATGACGGATATCTATATGACGCTTCAATATTCTCAGTAGTTTTAAACAAATTATC
>CACWIL010000060.1 GCA_902760905.1 uncultured bacterium | reverse complement strand
ATGACTCAGGAGCTTCTTTTACATGTGATATTCAGGGGAAAAAATATGAAGTAAAACTTGTAATGAACGGAATGTTCTCTGTGTATAATGTTATTGCTGCCTTGACAGTTGCTCTTGCACAGGGTTTTGATATTGATAATTCAATAAAAACTTTGGAAGTAATCAGAGGTGTTGCAGGAAGATTTGAAACAGTTGTAAATAAACCGACAGTAATTGTAGACTATGCTCACACTCCTGACGGATTAGAAAATGTACTGAAAGCAGCCAGAGAAATTACGCCGCAGAGCGGTAAACTTATTTGTGTATTTGGATGCGGCGGTGACAGAGATGCTACAAAACGTCCTAAAATGGGTGCTATAGCAGAAGAACTGGCTGATAAAATCATTGTAACGAGTGATAATCCTCGTTCAGAGGATCCGCAGCAAATAATTACGGATATTCTTGCAGGTTTAAAAAGTGTTAACAATGTTGTTGTTGAGCCCGACAGAGAGTTGGCAATAAGAGAAGCAAACAAGCTTGCAAATGTTAATGATGTCGTTGTTGTTGCCGGTAAAGGGCATGAAGATTATCAAATTCTTGGTGATAAAACAATTCACTTTGATGACAGAGAAAAAGTAAGAGAAATTTTTGAAGGTGTTTAATGAGAACATTGCCTATAATAGAACAGCATTTTCATGGTGCTTACGGAATAAATTTTAATACTGCCGGGGTGAAAGAAATCGTTGGTCTTTCACATAAACTTAAATCTGAAGGTATTGCAGGATTTTTCCCTACGCTTGTCACAGACTCTGTTGAAAATACAAAAGAACAAATCAAAGTAATAAAACAAGCGTCAAAAGAGTGTAAAGGAATTTTAGGAATACATCTTGAAGGAATCTTTTTAAATCCTATAAAAAAAGGCATTCACAATATAGAGCATTTTCTTTCATTAACAATAGAAAATTATAAAAAGCTTGAAGATGATTTTATAAAAATTGTTACTCTTGCTCCGGAGCTTGATGAGGGATTAATTTCATATTTAAAAAACAAAGGAGTAAAGGTTCAGGCAGGGCATTGTGTCGGATGGGCAGAAGGTGAAAAAAAACCTGATGGTGTAACACATATGTATAATGCCATGACAGGAGTATCACACAAAGAGAGTTCAACGGCTTTGTCTGCACTTCTTGATGACAGCGTTTATACGGAAGTGATTGCTGATGGCGTGCATGTTAAAGACGATGCCTTAAAACTTTTGTTTAAAACAAAACCGGAAGATAAAATCCTTCTTGTCAGCGATGCTCTTCCGATTGCGCACAGCGACCAAAAAGAAGCTATCTTTGCTGATTCTTTAATTTTCTATGACGGAGAATCTGCCCGTTCTGCATCAGGCACGCTTGCGGGAAGTACCAGCCTGCTTCCAGATATTGTTAAAACGCTAGGGAAAAAAGGTTTATTCAACCCAAAATATATTGAAAATACATACAAATATCACGGTATAGAACCTAAAGGTGAACTTCAGTGGGATGATGATTTTAACCTTGTAAAAATAAGTGTGTAAAAGAAATTTGCTTTACAAAACAGTTGTTTTTTAATACGATAGAATAAAACGAGGTAACTAATGGCAGATAATAAATACAGACGTGTGTTGTTAAAAATAAGCGGAGAAGCACTGCTTGGCGAACAACAGTTTGGTATAGATCCAAAACCGGTAGAAATGATAGCGGATGAGATTCGCTCTATATATGAAAGAGGAGTCGAAATTGCTGTTGTTGTCGGAGGCGGCAATATTTTCAGAGGCATGAAAAACAGTGCAAGGCTTGGAATGGATCAGGCATCCGGCGATTACGTAGGCATGCTGGCAACGGTGATGAATGCAGTTTGTCTTCAGTGTGCATTGAAGAAAATCGAGGTAGAGTGCAGAGTTATGACAGCGATTGCAATGAATCAGATTGCGGAACCATATTACAGACACAAAGCTGTAAGACACCTCGAAAAAGGCAGAGTTGTAATATTTGCGGCAGGGACAGGAAATCCATTCTTTACAACAGATACGGCATCAGCTCTCAGAGCTTCTGAGGTTGGCGCTGATGTTATGCTTATGGCTAAAAACGGAGTTGACGGTGTTTATACTGACGATCCGAAAACAAATCCGAATGCTGTTAAGTTAGACAAGATATCTTATTCTGAAATTATCCAAAAAGACTTAAAAGTTATGGATACTTCTGCCTGTGCTCTTTGCAAGCAAAACGGAATTCCTATTATCGTATTTGATTTTAAGGCGCAGGGAAGTCTTGTAAAAATTGAAAATGGTGAATCTGTAGGTACGTTTATAAATTAATAAATCATAATAAAGGAGAAAATTATGTCAGAAGCTCTTGATGAAATGTTTTTATTCGGTGAAGAAAAAATGGAAAAAGCGATTGGGCAATTAAAGAAAGACTTTGCCTCTGTTCGTACAGGTCGTGCTAATCCTGCTATCCTTGATAAAGTTATAGTTGAATATTACGGAGCTCCTACTCCTGTCAGACAAATGGCTCAGGTGCAGGTATCAGAAGGTACTACGCTTGTTATAACTCCTTTTGATAAAAGTATTTTAAAAGAAGTTGAAAAGGCTGTTATTAAGGCAGAAATTGGTGTTGCGCCGAACAATGACGGTACTTGTATTCGTTTGAATTTTCCTCCTCTTACCGAAGAAAGAAGAAGAGAAACTGCTAAGGAAGTTAAGAAGTTTGGCGAAGATACCAAAGTTGCAATCAGAAACGTAAGACGTGATATGGTTGATTCTCTCAAGAAGATAGAAAAAGATGAAAACCTTCCTGAAGACGCAGTAAAAGATAATCAGGATCAGATACAAAAAATTACTGATAAGTATGTAGGCATGGTTGATTCACTGGTATCTGAAAAAGAAAAAGAGGTTATGACAGTATAATGGCTTTATCAAAGAGCATAACAAGAATTATATCAGGATTTAGCATAGGAATCGCAGCTTTATTTGCAATGATAGCTGGCGGAATACCGTTGACTTTGCTTTGTCTTATAATTGTTGTACTCGGTTCAAAAGAATATACTCAGGTACTAAAAAATAAAGGTTTTTTACCAAGTTATAAAATTATAATAATCTCTAGCTTTATATTTGCAGTTATTGCATATTTTGACAGAATGGATTTACTGCCACTTGCATTTACTCTGTCAACTTTTATGGCTTTTATGTGGGTGCTTTTCAGAGGAAAACAACCTTATATTGCTAATGTAGCTACTACGATACTGGGCTTTGTTTATTGCGGATGGTTCCCGCTTCATTTGTTGTTAATAAGAGATATAGGATGCTGTGAGCCTGTATTTAATGGTTTTATTAAGCATAATGTTTCATCAGAGGGTGCATTATATTGTCTTCTAATGCTTCTTGCAGTAACGTTAACAGATTCTTTTTGCTATTATGCGGGCATGCTCTTCGGAAAACATAAATTAGCTGAAGTTATAAGCCCAAATAAGACGATTGAGGGTTCAATTGGCGGTACGATTATGTGTATTGCTTTTGTTATGACTGTTGGATATTTTATGCAAATGGAATGGTATCATTCACTCATTCTGGGGATTTTAATAGCAGCTTTTGCTCAAATTGGCGACTTATGTGAATCAATGATAAAGCGTGATGCCGGTGTTAAGGATTCCAGTGATATTATTCCGGGGCATGGCGGATTTTTAGACAGAACTGACAGCTATATTTTAACAATTCCTGTTGTATATTATTATTTGCAATTTTTTGTAAAAAATAATTTTCTTGATGTATTAAAAGGACTTTTTTAAATGCTTGAGAATCTTTTAAATAATTGTGATGAAAAGCTTGTGAAAACAGCTTTAACACATCCGTCTTATACAAAGGAAAATAATTTATCAGATTTGGGTAATTATGAGCGTCTGGAATTTTTTGGGGATTCCGTTTTAAAACTTTTTACGTCAAAACTTTTGTATGAAATGTATCCTGAAGCTGCAGAAGGAAAGTTGTCAAAGATACGTTCTATATTGGTTTCTGATGCTATACTCGCTCAGGTTGCGGTGAAAATCGGATTGGATAAAAAAATGATTTTGGGACCTTCTGAACAAAAACAAGGCGGAAGAAAAAGAGAATCAAATATAGCATGTACTCTTGAAGCCGTTCTGGGGGCATGTTATCTGAGCGGAAAACGAGATGAAATAGAGAGTTTTATAAAAGAGTATATAATGGTTTATGCTGACGATATAGATAAGCATTTTGAAAAATACAACGCAAAAGATATTTTACAGCAATATACACAGGGGATTAATAAAACCCGTCCGGAATACAATGTTGTTTCTGTTACCGGGCCTGCGCACAAACCTAATTTTTGTGTTGAAGTTGTCTGGGATTCAAAAGTTGTTGCTCAGGCATGCGGAAAATCAAAAAAAGATGCTGAACAGCAGTGTGCTTATGAAGCCTGTAAGAGCTTGGGCATTATTAGTGAGTAAAATTGTGTAAAAAAAGAGCATGCTTTTTTATAAAAAAGCAGATGAACAACGCCACAATAAGAGTATTTTTTACACTTAATCATTAAAGCTAGTAATATTAAGTGTTTTGGTCGTGTTAACAAAACTTAAAATAACCTCTTGACATTTTTATTAATATGTATCATAATAAAAATGTTGAATGAAGTGTTAATTAAACACTTAATGCAAAAACAAAGTTCACGGAGGTGACTAAAATGAAAATAAACAGTATATCAAATATAAATTTTAAAGAAATTGAACAAAAAAGAAATATTGCTACAGAAAATGCAATTCTAATGTTAAGAGACCCAAATGCTTCAGTAAAGTTTCAGCAAAATAAAGAAGTTGCTCAAAAAGCTGATGCCTTAAACACCAACCCACTAACAGCTCTTGGGTACAAATTGTACAGAACTTTCAGCATGATTAGGGATAATGATTCCGTTCAGGCTGATACCGAAAAGCATTTGAATACATTAGCTTAAATATAAAGTCTATAATATAATACACACACATAATTTAGCGATAATTTTTTAATTATCGCTTTTACTTTTATTTACCCGTTATTTATGATATTCTAAATACATAAGGGAGTATAAATTATGGATAGAAATGTTATTTGCATCAAATGGGGTACTAAGTTTGGTCCTGAGTACGTAAACAAGCTGTATAGAATGGTCGAGAAAAATCTTACTTTGCCGCATAGGTTTGTATGTTTTACGGATAATGCAGAAGGAATTGTTGAAGGTGTTGAAATCAGACCTTTGCCTGAGCTTAATGACGAAGGAATTCCTGACAGAATGTGGAAAAAGCTTGGACTTTTTGCAAATCCCCTTTCTGATTTAACAGGAACGGCTCTGTTTCTTGACCTGGATATAATAATCAGAGGCTCTCTTAATCCGTTTTTTGAAGTTGAAGGAAGCTTTCTGATCTCAAAAGACTATGATTTTCCGCATGATATTATCGGAAACTCTTCCGTTTTCCGTTTTGAAGTAGGTAAACA
This sequence comes from uncultured bacterium, assembly GCA_902760905.1. Taxonomy (GTDB): domain Bacteria; phylum Cyanobacteriota; class Vampirovibrionia; order Gastranaerophilales; family Gastranaerophilaceae; genus CAG-196. The sequence continues at coordinate 2,307 of CACWIL010000060.1, read as the reverse complement.
TCCTGATATTATAGAAAACTTCTATAAAGAAGGTCTGACAATAAGAGAAAGATATAAAAATGAACAGGCATTTTTATCTTACGAGATGGACAGAAAGGGATTACTTAAATACTGGCCAAAGGATTGGGTTGTAAGCTTTAAACGTCAGTGTCTGCATAAATTTCCGCTATGCTGGTTTAAAGTCCCAAGAGATCCTGAAGAAGCAAAAATCCTTATATTTCACGGTAAACCAACTCCTGAACAGGCATACAAAGGTTACTTCGGTAAAATGGGCTTCCGTTATATTAAACCGACCAAATGGCTCGACAAATACTGGGGGTAGGGGTAAATATATGTTCTCTATCCTTTGACGGCGCCGTCAAGCGGGTTGTTTATAAGATATTTTTTGCCTGTGATAAATACTATTATTACCGGTATCGAACATATGCATGCGCAGGCCATAAGTTCACCCCAGAGAGTCACTTCTCTGAACGTTCCTTTAAATATGGTTAATCCGACTGCGAGAGTTCGCATGCTCTCTGTATTTGTAACAATAAGCGGCCACATAAAGCTGTTCCAAGTCGTGACGAAGGTAAATATGCTTAAAGTTGCAATGGCAGGCAGTGCGCATGGAAGTGCGATTTTAAAGAATGTTTGCCAAATGTTGCAGCCGTCAAGCGTTGATGCTTCTTCAAGCTCCCGGGAAAAACTCATAAAATACTGGCGCATAAAGAATACTCCGAATCCTCCAAAAAGTCCAGGAACTATTAATGCCTGATAAGTATTTATCCAGCCTAGTTTACTCATAAGGTAGAATAAAGGAACAATATTAACCTGTGAAGGAATCATCATTGTTAAAATAAAAGCAAAAAACAAAATATCTTTACCCTTAAAATTTGCTCTTGCAAAGCCGTATCCTGCAAGTGCCGATATAATAACCTGACCGACTGTCGTACAAAGTGCAACAATCAGGCTGTTTAAAAAGTATTTTATAATCGGAATTGAGTGGAATACGTTTTTATATGCGCATAAAGACAGGTTTATATTTTTGTAGTCGGTAAAAATATTATCCTGACCGCTCAGTGATATCAAAAACATCATAAAAAACGGTATAATCATTGATAAAGCAAGTAATATTAATATAAAATACAAAAACGCTTTCCTCATAAAATAATTTTAACAGTAAATAGATTTTATGGGAAGATTGTTATAATATAAAATAATAAGAAACTCAAACTGTTGCTCCCTCGCCCCTTGAGGGAGAGGGTTGGGGTGAGGGGTATATGATAAGTTACGAGAAAGCAATCGAGATAATAACAAGTAAGGATAATTTTTATATTGATTTAGGGCTTGAAAGGATATCAGAAGCTCTTGCAAAACTCGGCAATCCGCAGGATGTTTTAAAATGTATCCATGTTGCAGGAACAAACGGTAAGGGCTCTGTCTGTGCAATGCTGGAAAGTATATTGAGAGAAGCAGGTTATAAGACGGGGCTTTATACAAGTCCTCATATTTGGGAATATACGGAGCGAATAAAGGTTGGGGGCAAATGTATATCAAAAGAGGATTTTGCACATTATGTGGAACAAATAACAAATCTTGGGATACATTTAACCGAGTTTGAAATCCTTACTGTAATGATGTTTTTGTATTTTAAAGAACAGGGGGTTGAAGTTGCCGTTATCGAGACAGGTTTGGGTGGAAGACTTGATGCGACAAATGTTATAAAAGCCAATCTTTGCTCAATAATTACACAAATTGATTTGGATCATACTGACAGGTTAGGCGATACAAAAGACAAAATAGCTTACGAAAAAGCGGGAATAATCAAACCAAATTGCCCTGTAATAACAAGTATGGGGTATGAGGTTATAAGAGATAAGGCAGATGAGTGTGATTCTATGTTTATTTTGGTGTCACCGTTTGTAAAACAGGAATACGTTGATGCTCTTGCGCTCAAAGGCTCTCATCAGACAGATAATCTTGCTCTGGTTATTACTGCCGTAAATTATCTATTTCCTGAAATAACAGAAGATGTTATAGTTGAGGGGTTGAAAAAGGTTAAACATCCTTGCCGCTTTGAGTTCATAAAAGAAAAAAATTTAATTATTGATGCCTGTCATAATCCAAACGGCGTTCAGGCATTGAGGAATAATCTTGATATGTATTATCCAACCGAACAGCGCAGATTTGTCTTTGGTGCGCTGAGACGAAAAGACTACAAAAAGATGATGGAAATACTGTTCAGAGAAGGTGACGAGATTTACCTGAATGAGTTTGATTACCCTGATGCGTGTACATATGAAGAACTTAAAAACGCTTGTCCAT
>CACWIL010000059.1 GCA_902760905.1 uncultured bacterium | reverse complement strand
TTTTTAATGCTTCATATTGTTGCTTATAAAAATCAAAAAGCGTTTTGTCTTCCTGTATTTTTTGATTAGCTTCTTCATTTACACTTTCTGCTTCTTCAGTTAGTTCCGTTATTTCTTCAGAAGCTTCTGTCATAATTTCCTGTGTTTCGGACAATGCAGCCTGAGAGTCAGGAAATTCATTTTCCATAAGATGACGGGCAGCCTCAAGCTGATCCTCATTTGGTTTATCGATATAATATTTTGCTGCTACTGCTGAAGTTAAAATTGCTGTAGCTATGTCACTAGCATGCTTAGATGTACCATTAGATATTGCACCACCCTCGCCAAAAATTTTAACCGCAAACTTATCAACTACTTTTTTCCCAACTGTATTTGCAACAACAGTTGCACCTACAGATTCAACAGCATCAACCACAGCCCTTCCTGTTTTGCCACCGTCATAACCGGTTGAATCTTTGGCTGCAGCTGCGCCTGCATTTTTTGCAGCATTATAGTCTGCATCATCTATCTCATATTTAGTACTGTCAACAGACAATGCCTGATTTACAAAATCTGCACCGAACTTTGCAGCATAAGCTGCTTTTTCTTCTATTGATACATTACCGTTTCTTAAACGTTTTGCGGCTTCTGCTTTTGATACACCATCATAATCACCAATTGGCTGTACTGACATAATATACTCCTTTTCCGTTTTATGGATTTTTCTACTATATATATCGGCATTTTTACGAAAAACTTTAGGATTTCAGGCAAAACTGTTACAAAAATTAACAAAAAGAGGATGCGAAAAAAGTCTGAAAAATTATAGAGATTCTTCGGGGCTAAATGGCTATTTCCCTCAGAATGACAGAATTATTTAGTTAAAGTAAAAATCCGTCATTCTGAACCCAACGGCAATTCAGGGGTGAAGAATCGCATTAAATTATAAATTGTAGAGATTCTTCGGGGCAAATAACTACTTCCCTCAGAATGACAGAATTATTTAGTTAAAGTAAAAATCCGTCATTCTGAACCCAACGGCAATTCAGGGGTGAAGAATCGCATTAAATTATAAATTATAGAGATTCTTCGGGGCTAAATAACTATTTCCCTCTGAATGACAGAATTATTAAAATATTACCCTTAAATGAAATTTTAAATTTATATGTTAAAATTAAGTAACTATATATAATGTTAATGTAAAAATCCGTCATTCTGAACCCGACAGCAATTCAGGGGTGAAGAATCGCATTAAATTATAAATTATAGAGATTCTTCGGGGCTAAATAGCTATTTCCCTCTGAATGACAGAATTATTAAATATTACTATAAAATAGGATATAATATCCTAAATTTATTTTAAGAAAGTACAAATATGACAACTAAAATTACAAGCGTTAACAACGATACAGTAAAAGAAGCCGTAAAACTTCAGCAGAGAAAATACCGTGATGAAAGCGGACTATTTCTTCTTGAAGGTGAAAAATGCATAGAAGAAGCAATAGAATACGGTATTAAAATTGAACACTTATTTGTTCTGGAAGGATACGACAAATTTTCGGAACAAAATCCGACAGAGGTAACTGAAGCAGTACTTTCCAAAATATCTACCACAACTTCAGCTCCAAAATGCGTTGCAGTCGGACACATGATAAAGAGAGAGTGGAACAAATCTTTTAAACGTGTAGTATTGTTAGAAGATATTAAAGATGCAGGAAACCTTGGTACAATTATACGTACGTCCTGCGCATTTGGGGTTGATGCAATAATTCTTTATGGTGATACTGTTGATTTATATAATCCAAAATGTGTAAGAGCGTCTGTAGGAAATCTGTGGAAGATTCCGGTTTTTAATATTAAAAAATTTGATGAACTAAAAAAACTATGCTGCGACTTTCTGCCGGTATCAACACTTCCAAAAAGTAATAACACAACATATCTGAACAATTTTTCATCAGAAAGAAAATTACTTTTGATGTTCGGCACTGAATCAAGCGGCTTAAGCGATGAATTAAAGAATTATGCAGATACTTACGGGCAGGCTGTAACAATAGAAATGGGCGATTCTGTAGAATCATTAAATCTGAGCATATCTGTCGGTGTGATATTGTATAAACTTTTTGCTTAAAACTTATATATAAAGAGAGAACTCCCGGAGAGGAGTTCTCTATTATTACCTTTGCAGGTACAAATTTGAAAAAAGGAGGAAGAGGAATTATTGTATGTGTACCCTGCTTTATAGGGTAAACTATTAGCCTGAAAATGTTTTGAAACCTTTGTCAATAGCATCCTGAATAACTTTCTTAACAGCTTCCAGTTCTGTATTCAAAGCATTTCTTTCACTGTCTAAACGAGTTAACTTAAGTTCTAACTGTTTATCTTGTCTTTGATAAATTGAAGTTTTCTTATTCAGTTCATTTTGTTCCTGATCATACATTGCTTTCTCAATATTATATTTGTTCATTGCCAGGTCATATTCTACTTCATCAACTTCCTGACCATAAAGAAGTCTAATTTTATCACCATCAACATATATTTCTGCGATATGTCCTGTTTCATCAAATACAATGTCATCGGTAGGGATTATTACAGGATCATCTTCGTATGTTCCCTTAGTTGTAACATATGTTTGAACTCTGCCATTTTCGCTATTATTTAAATCTTCTGTTTTGCAGAAGCTGTATGTAACTTCTTTGCCTGAGTTATCGACGATAACACTCCATTCGTTAATCCAGTTATCAGATTCATCACCGTAAGAATGTTCAAGACCGCTTAATGCGTGACCGAAAGAACTTGTTGCATCATTACCGTAGAGTGACTTTGCATCATCGATTGACAAAACCGTACGACCGTTAACTGTTGTTTCTTTGGCATCCGGATTTGTAGAAACTTGTTCATATATAACAGCACCTTGTTTAACCTGGAAAAATGTTTTATCATTAACTATATCATCTAATGATAAACTTTTGCCGTTTTCACCTCTGTAATTTTGTAAAACATTCTCAATTGATTCTTGAGTAAGAGCATTTTTAGCAAATGTTTTCATCTGACTGAATGTGTATTCCTTATTTTCAAATTTACAAGTTTGATTTGCTAATGATACACCCTCTGCTAATTTTGCTCCAGCAGGTAATTGATATTCAGCTGGTTCAAGACTACCGTCAGCTTTTACCTTAACTTCCATAGTTTTCTCATTATCAAGTATATATCTTCCTGTGGATTCATATGTAACTTCCGGTTCAGTTTGAGCTGCTTGATTTGTTTGAGCTGTTTCATTAGCATCTGTGGCTTCGCCAGATTCCGGTACGTCGCTTTGTGTATTCTGTGCAGCCGGTTGTTGAACAACCTCTTTTAATTCTTCTTTTATTCCGGGTACCTTTACTGTAAACTCACGACCCTTTTCTAAAGTTTTAGCGACACTATCCATTGTTGTTTTAACTAAATTTACGCTTGCACCATTTGTAACATCAAGTTTGTCACCTCTCTCAACAATTGTACCATTATGAGACGGAATAACAGTTATTGAACCGTCATTATTAACTAATACATTTAAGGGTTGTCCGCTTTTGGTTTTACCGGTATATGAATCAACCATAAAGTCCTGTTTAGCCGGAGGTGTAGGAACATCCATATTCATAGCCTGTTCCTGAATCTCATTCATTTTATTAGATAATGTTAACCTTTGCTGGTTAATTTGTTGAGCTTCATACTCTGTATCACTCATTCTTGCTGTTAAAGCGATGTACCTCGCTTGTGATGCTGACATACCCATAATTTTTCTCCTTTTTTCCTTTTTATTTGTTTCTTTAATATATATATCGGCACAAATTCCAAAAACTTTAATGTTTTTAGCAATATTTTTACAAAACTTTACATTTGGATTTAAAAATTATATCATGTGCACATACGGTTGATTAGCTGAATCTCACACTATAAGCGTTTGTGAGGATAGAATTAGAAGAGAAGGTTTATATAATCTTGTAATTAAAAATCCATCGTGATACGATTTTCTTAAATCCAGCTTAATTACAGGAGTACATATTGTGAAAATTAAAAATATAATAACAGCAATCGCTGTATTAATTATGTTTGCCAATATTCAGATAAATACAGTTTATGCTCAAAACACAAACTACGGCGCATATATTAATCAGGCATCAGATAAATTTAGTCGAAATGACATACAGGGTGCAATATCAGCACTTAATGAAGGTATAAAACAACAGCCGAATAACCCGCTATTGTACTTAAACAGAGGCTTTATAGAACATTTTCTGCATAATTATGAAAATGCAATGGCTGATTATAACAAAGTTATTGAACTAAATCCGCAAATTGCTTATGCATACAACAACAGAGGCGCATTAAAAGTATCAATTAATGATATTAGCGGAGCATTTGAAGACTACAACAAAGCACTTAGTATTAATCCGAAATATGCTGATGTTTACTATAACAGAGCAAATCTTAAATATATGCTTGATGACAATAAAGGAGCACTTGAAGACTACGATAAGGCAATTGCTCTTAATCCAAAAGACTCAGATGCATATAATAACAGAGGTGTTGTAAAGAAAAGAATGAATTTCAATGTCGGTGCTCTAAGCGATTACTCACAAGCTATTGCAATTAACCCAAACGACAGCATTGCTTATGCAAACCGCGGCAGGCTGAAAAAACTGTACTTTGATAATGAAGGAGCAACAATTGATTTAAATCAGGCAGTTGCGCTTGCTGAAAATCAGGTATTTATAAAAAATGTTAAACCACTGTTATCAAATCAGCACTATATTGCTGCAATTCCGACAGTTAGCACCATAAACAGCAAAAATGCAAATATAAAACCGACAGAAGATAATATTAGTATGGAAAAAATTGCTATGTACAGTCCTGCTGAAAATCTTACAGGCAAAAGTGAACAAGAAAAGCCGGTACAAAAGATTACAGAACCAATTAAAGCAAAACCGGAAAAAGAAGTAAAAACAATCGTAAAAGGACCTGCAAAATCAAATACAATCAATGCCGGTGTGGGAAAAGTAGTTATTGCAGAAAATCCTGACATAAGAACAACTGCCGTTACAAAAAATGCTACAACAAATACAAAGCTTGCGGAAAGCTACTATATAAGAGGACTGCAAAAGTGCATTTTACGTGATTTGCAGGGTGCGGTAGCAGACTTAGACAAAGCAATTGCCAACAATTCTAAATACGCAGATGCATACTTCTACCGTGCTGCAATTAAAAAAGAACTTGGTGACACAGACGGATTCAGAAAAGATTACGCTGAAGCTATCCAAATTAAACCTTCACTGCAAACATACAATGATATTGATGCACTTAGTATGGCAGGATAGGTGCATATAACCGTAATCATTAAGTTGTATATACTCCGTAATACAGTATATATACAGTTTTAAGTTGTGTAACAAAATTAAAAAATATTACTAAAAAAAGTCAATTTCTTCAAAGAAATTGACTTTATATATATGTAAGACAGAGGTAGATAATAACAGAAACCTCAAGAAAAATGATGGAAGATTCAAATTAAAAAAATCAAAGGACAATACAAATAAGTTAAAATCCTTTGTAAACAAGACTTTTTATACTCTCTCTTAATATCCTCGTGTTTATTTAATGTTGCAGCTTTCTTAACTGCAACTTTTTATTATGTATGGTTGTTTTTATGGTATTTTTCGGATACACTAAGAATGTACGAAAAATACCGTCACAAACAGCGAGGAGTATGAAGAATGTATAATGTTGCAATTATCGGCGCAGGACCGGCAGGAATATTTACTGCCTTAGAGATAGTAAAGCTTAAACCTGACTGGAAAGTTATTTTAATAGAAAAAGGACAAAAAATTGAAAAAAGAAAATGTCCGATTAGAGAAGGTTCTCCCAAATGTGTTAATTGTAAACGCTGCGGACTCCTTTGCGGCTGGGGCGGAGCAGGAGCTTTTTCAGACGGCAAATTAACACTTACTCCTGACGTTGGCGGTCATCTGATTGACTATATGCCGAGAGAAAAAGTCGAAGAATTGATTAAGTACGCTGACAATATGTACCTGGAACACGGTGCCACAGACGAAGTATTCGGAACTGATATGGAAACTTTCAGAGAGATAGAACGTCAGGCTGTTCTTGCGGAACTCAAACTCGTTCATTCTCCTGTCAGACACCTCGGAACTGAAAGAAGTCTTGATGTATTAAAGCACATGCAGGACTTTCTTGATGAAAAAATTACTATTTTAAACAATGTTCGTGCAGAAAGCCTTATTGTTGAATGTGAACAAGTTAAAGGTATTATTCTTGATAACGGCGATACAATAAAAGCAGAGTACACAATTATTGCACCCGGAAGAGAGGGCGCTGACTGGCTTACACACGAGTTTGCAAAAAACAAAATCGGTATGGTAAACAATGCAGTTGATGTAGGTGTTCGTGTTGAACTTCCGGCTCCTGTATTTGCACCTCTTACTGATAAATTATATGAATCAAAGCTTGTTTACCATTCTCCAACTTTTGGCGACGAAGTTCGTACTTTTTGTATGAACCCGAACGGTGAGGTTGTTCAGGAAAATTACAACGGCATTGCGACGGTTAACGGACATAGCTACGCAAACATAAAAACTAATAATACAAACTTTGCTCTCTTGGTAAGCAAAAAATTTACAGAGCCTTTCAAAGAACCAATAGCTTATGGTCAGCACATTGCAAGCCTGGCTAATATGTTAGCAGGCGGAATCCTTGTTCAAAGATTTGGTGATTTACTTGACGGTCGTCGTTCTACTCCGGACAGAATAAAATCAAGCATTATTACACCGACACTTACCTGTGCAACTCCGGGAGATTTAAGCCTTGTAATTCCTTACAGACAAATGAAGAGCATTATTGAAATGTTATTTGCGCTTGATAAAATTGCTCCCGGTACTGCGTCAAGATACACACTTCTTTACGGTATTGAAGTTAAATTCTACTCTGCCCGTGTAAAACTCACAAACGAGCTTGAAACAGAAGGTGTAAAAAACCTGTTTACAATCGGTGACGGTGCAGGTGTAACAAGAGGCTTAATTCAGGCTTCAGCATCAGGTGTATATGTTGCTCAAACCATCTGTAACAGAGGGTAGGGGTAAATATATAAATTGTGTTCATATCGACAATTAAAACCATTATCATTCTGAGGTTTTTGCCAAATAAGTTAAATCAATAACTTAATTACTTCGCAATTTATTAACAAACCTTGAAAGCCTTGTCATTGCTTCTTTCAGGTTTTCTATTGAATAGGCGTATGATATTCTTAGAAATCCTTCTCCGCTTTCACCGAATGCACTCCCTGGAACTGCTGCAACACGTTCTTCTTCTAAGAACTTTGTTGCAAACTCTTCTGATGTCATTCCAAACTCTTTTATACAAGGGAAAACATAGAAAGCTCCAAACGGTTCAAAACAAGGTAAACTCATTTCTCTAAATGCGTTCATAAGAAATCTTCTGCGTTGATTATAAGCACCTCTCATAAGCCTTACATCATCATCTCCGTTTTTTAATGCTTCAAGAGCCGCATACTGGCTTGTAGTAGGCGCACACATAATTGCAAACTGATGTATTTTGGTCATTTGTTTAATAATCTCAGCCGGTCCGCAGGCATAACCCAATCTCCAGCCTGTCATTGCATAAGCTTTTGAAAAACCGTTTATAAGGATTGTTCTTTCTTTCATACCTTCTATTGAAGCAATAGAAACGTGTTTACCCTTATAAGTCAGTGCTGAATATATCTCATCAGACATTACGTAAACATCATTTTCAACACATATTTTTGCAATTTTTTCCAAATCCTCTTTTTCCATAATCGCACCGGTTGGATTATTAGGAAACGGAAGAATCAGAACTTTTGTCTTTGGAGTAATTGCATTTAAAAGTTCTTCCGCTGTAAGTCTGAAATCGTTTTCTGCTTTTAAATCAATTATAACAGGCTTAGCACCGGTTAAAAGAGCACAAGGATAATATGATACATACGCAGGCTGGGGAATAATAACCTCATCCCCAGGATTAATCATTGCACGAAGTCCGACATCAATAGCTTCTGAACCACCAACTGTTACTTCAAGAGCATAAATACCTTCATCCCTTATATGCCATGGAGTATCAAAATCAGGTTCTCCAACGCCTAAAGAAATAACATCTTTCATCTCAGAAACAAGGTCGAAAAATTTTCTTATTCCTGACGGTTTAACCTTTAGAATAGTTTCGTTTAGAGGTACACTCATGGAGAAACAACCTCTCTTTCATCTCTTATATGTTCATCAATAATTGTTCCGTGGTCTTTATACTTTTTTAAGATAAAATGTGTACCTGTACTTATAATACTGTCAAGCGTAGAGAGTTTTTCAGAAACAAACATTGCAATATCCTTCAATGATTTTTCTTCTAATATAACAAGAAGATCAAAACCGCCTGACATCAGATAAACATCTCTTACTTCAGGATAGTTATATATTCTTGAGGCAATTCTGTCAAACCCCTTACCTCTTTGCGGTGTAACTTTTACTTCAATAAGCGCAGTAACTTTTTCAATAGAGGTTTTTTCCCAGTTTATAAGTGTATGATATCCGCAAATTATTCTTTCATCTTCAAGTTTCTGAAGTTCATTGACAATATCTATTTCTTCCTTACCTAACCTTACAGCAAGCTCTTTCAAATCTATTCTGCTGTTTTTTTCAATTATTGATAAAAGTTCTTCTCTCATTTTTTTACCTCTATCTTATAAAATTCGTTTTTATTTTAGTTTCAGGCTCTGGGCGTTCAATTCCAGCAGTACGTCCTGCTTCAATGCATTTTAAAATCCAGGCCATATTATATCCCAACTGACGCATAGTCTGTAAACCTTCTTCATCCTGACGTGCCTGTTCCATTCCGTTACCATATATGTTATTCCAGTATTGCGAAGTAACAATCGGCATATTGCATATAGCAAAATACTTGTTCAGTACATCAAAACTTGCAGTTGTACCGGAACGTCTTGCAGCTGCAACAGCTGCTGCAGGTTTATATGCAAATGCAGACGCAGCGGAATAAAAAGCTCTGTCAAGAAAAGAAAGTATTCTGCCTGACGGGTGTGCGTAATAAACCGGAGAGCCAAATACAAAACCATTTGCCTGCCGCGCTTTTTTTACAAATTCATTTACTACATCATCATATGCGCATTTCCCTAATCTTCTGCATGCACAACAGCCTGAGCAATCACGCAATTCAGGATTACCAAGCTGGAAAATTTCGGTTTCTATCTGTTCTTTATTTAATGCAACAGAAATTTCTTCCAATGCCGTAAACGTTGTTCCGTTTTTTCTAGAGCTGCCGTTTAATAACAATACTTTCATACAAACTCCCTCAATAAATAAAATACAAAAGCCGATAGTGGGACTTGAACCCGCGACCTACTCATTACGAATGAGTTGCTCTACCAACTGAGCTAT
>CACWIL010000058.1 GCA_902760905.1 uncultured bacterium | reverse complement strand
GTGTGTGAGATTTAGGCTAGGTGCGGGATAGCACGTAGCCTAAATCGAAACCGTTCCCCAGAGTTTGCAGGAAAAATTTTAATTTTTCCGCAAACTCTAAGAGTAAATAAAAACGAATTTTTGATGTAAGATTTAGGTATGAGCAAAAATATTTTTATAACGGCAACAGGAACTGATATTGGTAAAACTTATGTATCGGCATTAATTGTAAAAAAAATGAGAGAAGAAGGGTTTAATTGCGGATATTTCAAACCGGTTCTTTCCGGTGTAGTTGAAAAAGGTGGTAAATTAACAGAAAGTGACTGCAACTATGTTGTAAACACAGCGAAAATTCCGACTGAAGCAAACGACTGCGTTGTTTATTGGTGGAAAGAAGCTGTTTCTCCTCATCTTGCTGCTGAGAGAATGGGCGAAAAAATTAATATAGAAAAAATAAAAGAAGCGTTTGAAGAAAAACAAAAGGAGTATGATTACCTTCTTATAGAAGGTGCCGGAGGAATTACCTGTCCGCTCAGACTCCAAAATGGTGAAAAATATCTTCTGAAAGACCTGATAAAAGAGCTTGATACAAATATCATTATAGTTGCTGACGGAGGGCTCGGAACAATAAACTCTATTCTTCTTACTGTTGAGTACGCAAGGCAAAATAATATAAAAGTTGAAGGCATTATTCTGAACAACTTTAAGCCGGAGAGTTTTATGCATCAGGATAATCTTAAACAGGTTGAATACTTAACCGGAATTAAAGTTATTTCAACCGTTCAAAAAAATCAAACGGATATAAATCTTTTGCAGGAATACTTTAGTTAGTACATTTATCCCTGAATATTTACCTCACCGTTACATAAATTTGTATGGCTCAGGAATTTTAATAACATTATCCTTGCCCATTGCACAAAGATTAATTACAATAATAACAATGTTCCAAATTATTAAAATCGGTACAATCAGAAGACTTGCAATCCAGCCTATAATCGGAATAAAACATAACAGAGAAATCAGGAACAATAAAAGTTCAAAATTAAACAGCGTTTTTGCAATCTCATACGTACTTTCACTTATGTAATTTTTGGGAACAAACACAACTATGAGCGGTGGAATAAAACCAAAAAACATTGCTAATATAAACATTGCCAGAGTTATCATTCTGTCTCTGTCATCTCTAAATTGAGCAGGAATATTTTTCATACCGTTCTCCTTTTTATACATATAGAATATTGTTTTTGAGGGTAAATATCAAGAGGTAAATACTAAAATTTTACATTACGACAAATTCGGACAATAAGTGTATAATAATCTTCGGGGGAAAAGATTATGGAAGATAAACCGAGATATTCAAGAAACTCAGATATACTGGAGCTTGCTTTTGCAATGGCTGCAAGACCTCAGGGAATTACTATAAAAGACATTGAAAAAGAGTATGGTGTTTCAAGGCGAACGGCAGAAAGAATGAGGGATAGTCTGATTAATATTTTCCCTCAGATAGAAGAGCTGGAGATTGAAGAACAATACAATGCAAAACATTGGGGATTTACTAACCATGCCATTCTTCCTCTTGTTTCATTTACTCCCAAAGAGATTGCAAACATTGAACAATATGAAAGAAGAACGACTAACAAAGAGGTTAAATCTGAGCTTAAAACTACAATTGATAAGATTAAACTCCTTTCGCAAAAGAGAAATCATACAATTGAACAAAACATAGAACTTTTTATGCAGACAGAGGGTTATGCCGTTCGTCAGATGCCGCAGTATAAGATGAATCTCGAGCATTTGGGAGTTGTAAGGGAAGCGTTAAAAGAATCAAAAATAGTAACTGCAAAATATCACGATAAGCCAAGAAAACTGGAACCGTTGGGCTTAATCTACGGAGAAAAGGTTTACCTTGTTGCAAGAGAAAAAGCAAAAGGTGACGGAATCTATAATTATTTGCTTCATAAATTTGAAGATATGAAATTAACGGATGAAACTTTTGATAAAGGTGATTTTAACCTTCAGGAGTATTCAAACCGTTCATTTGGTATTTATCAGGGCGAGGTTTTGAGCGTAAAACTGTTATTTTCCACTGAGCTTGCAGATGAAGCTTCAAAATACAATTTTCACCCGACACAAAAGGGTAAATATAACGAGGATGGAACTTACACAGTCACATTTAAAGCGAGCGGAAGCAGAGAGATTATCTGGCACGTATTTAAATGGGGCAGTGGATGTAAAATCCTTGCCCCGAGGTCATTGAGAGATGAATATAAAAAGTATTTGGAAGAGAATTTGAATAACTATTAATGATGTGTTTTACCTAGTTTAAAAAAAGTCCTTCCCCTCGCCCCTGTGGGGGAGGGTAGGGTGAGGGGTGAACATGTCAGCCCACTCTTGAACATAGGTTGAGAGATTTATTTTTGTTGTTTTGCATTACCAACATTTTTATAATAAATCATCCATACGTCAAAATCGGACATAATAAATTATCTTAATTCTGAATAAAATTTAAGTTAAATTAATTAAGTTCCTCAAAAATCCCAAACCATTTTTTGACTTCATCAGATTGCAGGTATTCTTTTCTGTGCTGCATATTATACATTGTTGTCATAAAATCTGTCTTTGCTGTAATAACTTTTTCCCAAGCTTTATCTATTGTTTCTTCGCCAGCTTTTATTTCTTTTAATTTCTGATATTCGTTGAATGCTGTTTGTACTTTTTCTGATAATGGATTTAAAATATTACCTTCATATTCGTTAAATAAACGAATTGCACTTTCTCCTAAACTATAATCTCTTTTCCCAAGGCTATGCGGAACAAACTTAAACTTATTCCCACTTGAATCTACAACATATCCGATTTCTCCCCAGCCACAATATTTTCTTAAATCACCGCCGGAAAATGGAGCATAAGATTTTGGAACTTTTATATTTTTAGATTGTAAAAAATCTTTTACATCTTCAGGTAATGAAAAAATTCCATGCGGATGCACATGGACATCGCTATGTGGTTTGTATTCAGAGCCTTTTATGTCAAGTCCGAATTTTTTACACATATTTAGAACATCTTCTCGTTTTTTACCGTTTACATGGTCAACACGAATATCATTACCTATATCATGGGACAATATTTCTCCATCAGCAGCTAATGAAAAGCTGTGTTCGACTTGCTCGTTTTTTACAGAGTTCATTATTTTGTTTGCAACTAATTGTTCATAGCGTTCTTTTACGACCAAGTCAACCTTTTGAGCTTCTGTTAATTTTTCCCAGTTTGGCGGTAGCACTTTGGTGTTTTTTTCATATTGTTCAATAAAATATTTCGGCTCAGAGAGTGAGCAGGTTCTTTTAGAGAGCCTTCTAAAAGGAGTGAACGCTTGAAGCATATCATCAGTAACACCTACCCTAAATACTTCTTTTGCTCCGAATATTTCTATATCTTTTGCCTGTTTTGACAGAAATTGAGCACTTTTAGGTTTAATTGCACTTGCAATTTCTTGTATAAATTTAAAAACAATTTCTTTTCCCATCTTAAAAATTTCCCGTGAATAATAGCTTACACATATATAAAGTTGTTTTTTATACAGAAATTGCGTTTTTATTAAGAGATATTAAAATCTCATTCATTTAGAGGTTTGACTTTTTTGAAACCGTTATTAACATGAAGGTATAGAAATATAAATTAAAATAAGGAGACAGTATGAGCAATAAACGACTCGACGGTTCATCTCTGTTCACCGGTATTAATGCCGGATTAACCAACGCTTTTTCAGCTCTGTCAGGACAGTACAAAGACGGAATTACGGTTGAAAATCTTAACAAAGCGCTTACAAACACAAATATTACAAACACTCCGTACGGTTCAACTTTTGCATCATATCTTGCAGGCAACTTCAATACGGTTGACAAAAACGGAGACGGCAAAATATCAGCAGATGAAATACAGGAATATATGAGTAATATGGCTCGTCAGGGTTTAACCCGTGAACAAATTATGACACTCGGCGGAATGAACGGTATGACAAGCAGTCTGCAGCAAACAGTTCTATCGCACTTTGAAGACATTGATAAAAACCATGACGGAAAAGTTACAAGTCAGGAAATCAGTGCTTACGGTGTAGATTCTCAAGTAGAAAAACAAAAAATCGCCGACAGAAACAGAACGGTAAACAATATGTCACTCTTTTACGGAAGTGATGATAATAAATATGAAGGAAGTTTAATGGATTACAGATATCTGGATGATGAAAAATCATAACAAAAGTTAAATTATGTGTGTGTGAATAAGAAGGGAAAACGAAGCCGAGTGTATTACACCCGGCTTCGTCTTATATTTTGTTTATGAGATTCTTCACCCTTAAAACATTATTGGGTTCAGAATTGTATATGTTACGTAATTCGATGACAAAAAGCTGTCATTCTGAGGAAAAGATTTAGTTATGTTTGAAATAAACAATACAGAGTCCGAAGAATCTCTAAAAACAGAAATGACGATTTTTGTAAACCATTGTATAATAAAATTATATGTTTTATTTTGATGATTTAAACGGGCAGAAAATATTAAGAAGTGACTTTTTAGATAAGTATGAAGGAATTAATGCGTTTTTCACGACCAGGGGAATAAATGAGGGAGATATATTATCAAAATCGGATTTTGCAAAGCGTATTCTTACGCCTGAGCAGACTCACAGCGACCACATTGCAACTGTTGATGAAAGAGAAGAATATCCTGATACAGACGGATTGATTTTGGCAGAACCTGATACTGCAATATATCTAAGGTTTGCAGACTGCACACCGCTTGTTTTTTATGATCCGAAACACAATGTTGCTGCCATCTCTCATGCCGGCTGGAGAGGAACTGCTGCAAGAATAGGTGTTAAAACCGTTGCCAAAATGATTATGAACTATAGTTCAAGAGTATATGATTTGATTGCTGTAATCGGTCCTGCTATCTCAATGTGCTGTTATGAAGTTAGTGATGATGTAAAAAACCAATTGCTGTCAACCGCTAAAAACACAAAAGGATTGTATAAAGAAAGAAATGTTGACCTCAAAAAAATCAATGCCAGACAACTTGAAGAAATAGGCGTTCACACTATAGATATTTGCCCCTATTGTACTTCATGTAACAATGATTTGTTCTATTCATACAGAAAAGAAAACGGTACAAAAGAAAGACATTTCGCAGTAGTAAAAATAATGAACATTAAATAAATACTGTCATACTGAGCGGGGGTAAATCTTATGCGAAGTATCTCAATAACTATTCAGAGATTCTTCGGACTTCGTGAAAACAAAAGTAATTTATGAAAAATATTTTCTTCAGAATGACGTATAATTGTGTGACTTTTGTTTTATGTAATTATTAAATTAGACAAGTTCAGTAATGTTATCTCTTGTTATTACTGCATCATAGTTTTTGTATCCGAGAATATTTTCAATATCGTTAGAGTGTGAGCCTACAATTTTGCGGCATTCTGCGGAACTGTAGTTTGCCATGCCACGGGCAAATTCGACATTGTTTTCGTCCATAATTGAGATAACTTCGCCCTGCTTAAACTCATTAATAACACTAACAATACCGATAGGTAAAAGGCTTGAAAACTGTTCCAAAATAGCTTTTTTTGCGCCTTCATTAACAACAAGTCCGCCAAAAATGTTTGTTGCATAACCAATCCAGCGTTTTTTATCTGCAAGACTTCCTTTTGCGGGAAGGAACATTGTTCCCAAATCTTCGCCATTGAATATTTTATTTATTACGCAAGGTGTTTTACCGTTAGCAATAAGCACTTTTCCGCCAAAACGGGTAACAAGTTTTGCGGCTTCGAGTTTTGTTCTCATACCGCCTCTGCCGCCTTCAGAGGCATCTGTTCCAAGGTTTAAAATATCTTCCGTAACGGTTTCAACTTCTTTAATAAGTTCTGCATCAGAATTTTCTTTCGGATTAGAAGTGTAAAGTCCGTCTATATCTGTTAAAAGAATAAGCAAATCTGCATCAAGCTCGCTTGCAACAAGTGCTGAAAGCTTATCGTTATCAGAAAAATTAACTTTCATTCCTGCATTAACAGAGCCTGTTTGAATAGGTGTAACGGTGTCATTTTGGTTAATTATAGGAACAACACCAAACTCGAGAAGTTTATTCATTGTTGTTCTGAGGCTCAAATATTTATGACGCAAAGAAAAATCGTCTTCCGTTAAAAGAATCTGTGCAATAGGAATATCATAAACGCCAAATCCGCTTTCATAAAAAGACATCAAACGGCTTTGACCGATTGCTGCACATGCTTGTTTGACTCCCTCATCAGTGGTTGAGTCAAGGTTAAGTTTTTTCTTGCCCAGTCCGACTGCGCCTGAGGTTACAACAATAACTTCTTTGCCTTTTTTAACGAGTTTTGAAATATCTTCAATAAACGAATAGATACGGGAAAGCGCAACTTCGCCTTCTTCATTTCTTATAATATTTGTTCCAAGTTTTATGACTATTCTTTTTGCGTTTATGAACTCTTTTCTTTGCATTTTACACCCTTATATTTTGTCATTCTGAACCAATTGGCGATTCATGGGTGAAGAATCTTTATTAATTGATAAGATCAAAAAGTTATAGAGATTCTTCGGAACTCTGTAAAATGAATATCAAACTTACAGATAACTTTTCTCAGAATGACGGATTATTCTACTGTATGTAATTTTACTATAATAAAACTGTATTGTAAATTTTTGTTAAATATTTACGAACATGACTAAATTTCTAGTCAAATTATAAAAAGTAAATGACTTTATATAAATATAAAAGTGGAACATGGGGAAAAAGAGTTTATATGACAAAAGTTATAGATCCTGCTAAATTAAGCGGAACGCTGAAAATATTAGCCTTAGACGCTGCAAAAGCAGAAAAAAATAAAGGACTTATAGATACTAATTATGAAATAGGTCTTTTTGAAAAACATGCACGACATTATTTAAACAACGGAATTGCAACTGATTATACGGAAGATGATTTGAATAATGTTCTCGGAATAAAAAAAGAAGAACCTAAAAAAGAAGAAAGTGCAGTTTTAAAACAAGAAAAAACAAATCCGTATAAAGAGGAATTTGCAGAATTGGATTCGCAGCAACTTGCGGAAAAGATGTTTGAACAAATATCAGGTTTTTCAAGTAACCAAAAAACATTAGATATGTATGATGCAATTCCTGATGATAAATTGGGAGAAACCGTTATCAAATATAATACAAGACGTGAAAGTAATTATTGGAAAGAATTCTTAGGAGGAGAAACCTCAAATCCTGATATAAAAAATAAATTTTATAACCATTACGATTCAATGTTTTATGCAATGAATGATGAGTGGGGCATGAAACTGAGCGATATAAAACCTCGCATAGAAAAGCTGATTAATTTGGTTTCAACTCAGCAATTAAATGAAAAACAAAAATGTGCATTAGAGTATGCAAAACTCTTACTCAAAAATGCCCAAGGTGACAAATTTGAAAAAGAAACGATTTGCCTGATTGAAAACAATCTTGCAATTGCAATGAACAGTAAGCCAAAATATAAAAAAGAAGGAATTTTGGGTACAGACTTCTTTCAAAGATGGACAATGGATTATTCGGAAAAAATCCAGGTTAATGAATCACTTGGTTACTAACACAGCAGATTAAGTTTCACCTGACAAATATTTTCCTATATACCCATTGCTTTTAGTACGTCATTAAGATCTGATGACGTCTTTTTAACATCAGCATTTGAGTATTTAATTGCATTATCAGGGTCTTTAAGTCCGTTACCTGTTAAAATACAAACAATATCTGTTCCTTGCTGTACAAGTCCTTGAGAATGAGCCTGTATTAGTCCTGCAACAGAAGCTGCACTAGCCGGTTCACAGAGAATACCCTCTGTTGATGCGAGCATTTTGTATGCCTCAACAATCTTTTCATCTGTTACGCAGCCGATTTTTCCGTTACTTTCATCTCTTGCGGCTTCAGCTTGTTTCCAGCTTGCAGGATTACCTATACGAATTGCGGTAGCAAGTGTTTCGGGGTTATATATTCTTTCACCTCTTACGATTGCAGCTGCACCTTCTGCTTCAAAGCCCATCATCTTTGGTAAATTATTGATTACACCTGCTTTGTTATATTCCTTATAACCTTTCCAATAAGCTGTAATATTTCCTGCATTTCCGACTGGAATAAAGTGGTACTCGGGAGCTTTTCCGAGTGCATCGCAAATTTCAAAAGCTCCTGTTTTTTGTCCTTCTAT
>CACWIL010000057.1 GCA_902760905.1 uncultured bacterium | reverse complement strand
AAAAAAAAAAAAAAAAATTTGGGAACTGTTAATGGTCGTGACTTATCTGAGCTTTATTCAAAAGGAGATAAAGGTGAATATATTTTTAGTTCGTCAGAAGATCTAAAATCATTAGCAGAAGGTATAAAGAATAATATGAGCAAGTATTTTGTTGATGATGAAAAATACTTGAACTCAAAAGATAAAACAGCATTTGAACAGGCTTGTGACGCGTTTGTTGAGAATTATTCAAATCTTATCAGCAATAATTCAGAAAATGCTGATCAATATCGTGAGCAGTTTGGGCTTAAAAGCTATAAAGCTTTATGGTCACTTGATATATCAAGTGCTTTCAAATTTATTATGAGCGCTTATGTACAAAAGAGCGGAACTACTAAAATAAGTGATGTAACACAGGAAACGACATATCCTTTACGTCATACAGATACAGCTGCTTGGCAGAATTGGTATAATGAACTTAAAAATAAACAAGCTGCCGTAGATAATGCTAAATCGGATTATGATTCTTCTATGAAGGCAAGTAGTCAGGTTATGACAGCTGATCAGGAAACTATGCTTAATTACTATGATTTGTTATTCCAAACAATTGCCGATAATGGCTGGACGCACAATTATCAGGTTGAAGACAGTGAATATTTAAATCAGATGTTGCAGAATAACGATTATTATTTAACAACAATCGAAAAAAACAAGTGCTATGATTCATCCCAAAAAACTGATGAAAGAAATACTCAGTTTTATTATGACACTACCATTGCTTCAAATTTTGAGAATTTGTTTATGGTAAATGATTCTGATGCGAGAAATGATGCTCTTGTTGATTATGAGTACAAAAAAGGTATAATCAGCTCTAAGGAAGAAAGAGTTGATGTAAGAATGAAAAATCTCGAATCAGAAAATGCTGCTATATCAAAAATGCTAGAAAGTATTGATAAAGTAAAGAGCGATAACATAGAAAGAACTTTCGGTATCTGGAGTTAATTCTCTTTCTGTTTGTGATATCCTAATCTTATGTAAGACATAAAGAAAAGGGATGTTACGAATGTTTGATTCATTGTCTGATAAGTTACAGGATATAATTAAGCGTACAGCCGGTCAAAAAGAGCTTACGCAGAATAATATGCAGGAAGCACTTCGTGAGATACGCAGAGCGTTATTGGAAGCTGATGTTAACCTTCGTGTTGTAAAAGCTTTTATATCTAATATTAAAGATAAAGCCGAAGGAGAGAATGTTCTTGCCGGTGTTAATCCTTCACAACAGCTTGTAAAAATAGTGCATGATGAACTTATTGAACTTCTTGGGAAAGAGGTAAAGCCTCTTGATTTTACAGGACATCCAAATTTAATAATGATGCTTGGTCTTCAGGGAAGCGGTAAAACAACATCTTCTGCTAAGCTTGCGGTAAAACTGAAAAAAGAAAACAGAAATCCTTTGCTTGTTGCCTGTGATGTTTATCGTCCGGCTGCTATTACTCAGCTGAAAGCATTAGGAGAACAAATCGGAGTTCAGGTTTATTCTGAAGACGGCCAGGATGTCCAGAGTATTATTAATAATGCCATTAATTATGCAAAAGATAACGGTTTTAATACTCTTATTCTTGATACTGCAGGCCGTTTGCAGATTGACACCGATATGATGGCAGAACTTCTTCTGATTGACAGAATGTTCCATCCTGCAGAAAAACTTCTTGTTATAGATTCAATGACAGGTCAGGAAGCGGTTAATGTTGCAGAAAACTTCGATGCACAACTAGGAGTGACGGGGCTGGTTTTAACAAAACTTGATGGTGATTCAAGAGGTGGTGCAGCATTAAGCGTTGTTTACTGTACTCAAAAACCGATTAAGTTAACCGGTACGGGTGAAAAACTCAATGCGTTAGAAGATTTTTATCCTGAAAGAATGGCAACCCGTATTTTAGGTATGGGTGATATTGTTTCTCTTGTTGAAAGAGCACAGGAAGTTTTTGATGAAAAATCTGCCCGCGAAATGGAAGAAAAAATGGCAAAGGCTGAATTCTCTTTCAATGATTTCTTAAAAATGCAAAAACAGATGAAAATGTTTGGTTCAATGGATAATCTTCTGGGTATGATTCCGGGGTTGGGACTTTCTAAAGATGACAGACAGCTTATATCTCACGAAGGGGAAAAACAATTTAAACGTATAGAAGTATTTATTCAGAGTATGACTCCCGAAGAAAGAGAGCACCCAGAGCTTATGAATACTTCACGTAAAAAAAGAATTGCTGAAGGCTCCGGCATTCCTTTGCATGATGTTAATATCTTCATTAAGCAGTTTGAACAGATGCGTTCAATGATGAAGGGTATGAACGATATGAAAAAGAACATGGGTAAAATGATGGGTAAGTTTGGCTCGGAGATGGGCGGTAAACTGTCAATGCACCAGATGATGAAAAACATGAGAAGGTTCAAATAGGGGTAACAAAGGGTAAATAACAGGTATCGTGTTACACTATAAAGGAAAAGTAAAATGAAGCTTATAGCAGGACTGGGAAACATAGGTACTAAATACACTTTTACAAGGCATAATGCAGGATTTATGCTGATAGATAGTATTGCACTTAACTCAGGACTAACTTTAAAAGAGAATTCCCGTTTAAAATGTTTTATGACAAAATTTTCTAATAACGGTGAAGATTATATACTCATAAAACCCACTACTTTTATGAATCTTTCAGGTGAAGCAGTAAGGGCTGTTGCTGATTATTATAAAATAGCTGTAAATGATATATTGGTTGTGTTTGATGATTTGTCATTAGAACTTGGTAAAATACGATTCAGGGCAAACGGTTCAGACGGCGGACACAATGGAATAAAATCCGTTATTCAGCATATGGGAACAAAAGATATTGCAAGACTTAAAATAGGTATTGGTCCTCAGCCGCAAATCCCTTCTGAAGTTTTTGTACTTCAAAATTTTTCTCCAGAAGAACTCAATAAACTGAAAGAAACTTTAACAATAGCAAAAGAAGGAATTGTATGCTATTTTACAAAAGGGATACAAGAAGCTCAAAATAAATTTAACTAGGGGTAAAGAGGTAAATAGTAAAGGGTAATTAATATGAATACAGCAGAACAACTTGAACAAAGCGAAAAATATGATGAAGCGTATATAGAATACAAAAAAATGCTTATGCATAAGCCTGATGATGTTGATTTATTGACAAAAACTGCACACGTGGCTTTAATTGTCGGAAAAAAAGACGAAGCAAAACAACTGTATGCAAAAATACTGGAAGTAGATCCGGCAAATATAATGGCTCACGAACAGCTTTTGGATATTTTTGTTGATGAGGACAAGTTTAAGTATTATTTGCTCAGAGGAAATATGCATGCACTTCAGCAGCAAATGAGTTATGCAAACAGTGATTATAAAAAAGCGATATCCCATGCAAAAGATTCTCAGGAAGCTCTTCCTGCAAGATATCTCCATGCCGGACTTTGTGAAGGGCAGGATAAATATCATGAAGCTATTGATGAGTATTTAAGAATAGCGGATGACGATGACAAAAATCCGATGGTGTATGTTAAACTGGCTGAACTTTATGAGAAAACAGAAGGTATAATCTCTTCTATTCAGATTCTTGAAAGAGGAAAAAAGGACAACGGTTTTACAGAATATGATGAAGTCCTTGCAGGATATTATATAAGAAACTCTATGCCTGAAAAGGCGCTTGCAATTACTAAAAATGAACTTACAAAAGCAAGAGCGCTTTTTGATATGGGTGATAATGACAGCGGATATAAGGTTCTTATTAGTGTAAAAGATAAATATTCAACTGTTCACACATATCATTCGCTTATGGCTCAGTACTATTTTCAGGAAAAAATGTATGATGAAGCTTTCAGAGAAATTGATGAGTTTGAAAAGCTTGCTTCAAATTCTCCTCTTATTTATCAGATGAGAGCATTAATATACGAACAAAAAGGTGATGCTTTTAATGAGCACGTAAACTGGGGTAAGTATAATATTTTAAGAAATGATAAAGATGTTGCGCTTAATGAATATATGACAGCGTACAGATACAATAATAAAGATGCTGACCTGATTGAAACAATTGCTACACTGCTTGAATCAGAAGGTGATAAGACAAAAGCATGTGAGTTTTATGAACGATTAGCTGATATTGACTCTAAAAATACACTTGCATTAGAAAAACTTGTTGAGTTTAGAGATTCTATCGGTGACAGTTATGGTGCAAAGGAATATTTAAACAGGCTGTTAGAGTTAGATCCGAGAAATGAATTTGCGAACAAGAACGCAGAGCGTATACAAAACGGCGGTGGAATGGGCGGAGGCAATTTGCTTTCATTTTTAAAAGGTATCTTCGGAAAAAGAATGAGATAGGGGTAAATATAGGGGTGTTGTTTTGAAAACTGAACTTCTTGCACCTGCAAAAGACAAAGAAACCGCATTTGCAGCTATTGATTGCGGAGCTGATGCTGTTTACATAGGAGCATCAAATTTTGGTGCAAGGCAAAATGCTTCAAACTCATTATCAGATATAAAAGAAGTTGTTGACTATGCACACAAATTTTGGGCAAAAGTTTTTGTTACTGTTAATACAATTCTAACTGATGAAGAACTTGATGATGCCGTTGAACTTGTAAAGGAGCTGGATAAAATAAATATAGATGCTGTACTTATTCAGGACATGGGATTGCTTAATAAGTTAATCGGTCTGCATTTATCCCTTCCGATTCATGCAAGTACACAATGTGACAACAGAACTCCTGAAAAAGTTGCCTTTTTGAATAAATTAGGCTTCTCAAGAGTTGTTCTTGCGCGTGAACTTTCGCTTGAACAGATTAAGAAAATACACAAAGAAAATCCTGGACTTGAATTAGAGTTTTTTATCCACGGTGCACTTTGTGTTTCATACAGTGGTCAGTGTTACCTGAGTCAATATATTGGCGGGCGTTCTGCTAACAGAGGAGAGTGTGCTCAGCCATGCAGAAAGCAATACAAAGTTATTGATGAATCCGGATATAGATATCTATACCCATATCCGTTGTGTCTCAAAGATTTTAATGCATCAAAATATGTAAAAGAATTAATAGAGAGTGGTGTATATTCTTTCAAAATCGAGGGCAGGCTGAAAGATATCGGATATGTAAAAAATGTTGTCAGTAATTATAGACAGCTTCTTGATAAATATTCCGAAAAATCTTCTTCCGGCAAAATTATTTATCCTTTTGTACCTGATGTCGAAAAATCTTTTAACAGAGGATTTACTGATTATTTTTTAAACGGCAGGGGAAAATGTTTCAGTCCTTATTCTCCAAAATCAAGGGGTAAATATATTGGTAAAGTAATTACAGTAAACGACAATTCAATATTGATTGATACCGGCATGGAAAAGGGTATAGAAATCTCAGCTCAGGATGGGTTGTGTTATGAAGTAAAAGATGACTTAGAAGGTTTTTTGGTTAATAAGTCAGAAATAACTAAATACGGGATAAAGGTATATCCTAATAAAAATGTGAATGTACAAAAAGGTACTAAAATATACAGAAATCTTGATGTTAAATTTGAAAAAGAACTGCTAAAACCTGTTAAACGCCAAATCGGAGTGGGGATAAATGTATTAAATAATAAAATTGAATTGATTGATGAAGATGGTGTTTCTGTATCTGTTTTACTTCCGAAAGGCGAGATTGCAAAAAATCAGCAAAAAATGAATGAAACTTTTATAAAACAATTTTCTAAAACGGGTGACAGTGATTTTTATATTACAGGTATAAATGTTGTTACAGAGATTCCTTTTATGCCTGTAAGTCAAATTAATGAACTCAGAAGGAATACTTTAGACAAGCTTATGCAGAAAAGGTTAACTTTGTATAAACGTGAGGAACAAAAAGAACTTTCCTGTGCACAAATTTATTCTTCATTTACTCCTGATTACAGAGCAAATGTACATAACTACGCAGCAAAAGAATTTTATAAAAAATGTGGAGTAATTGTTAATGAATGGAGCATGGAGGCTAAACTTCCAAACCGGCAAATTGAGCTTATGCGTACAAAACACTGTATAAAGTATGCTCTTAATATGTGTAAATCACCTGAAAAACTTCATCTGGAAGATGAAAAAGGTGTCAAATATCCCTTATTTTTTGATTGTAAAAATTGTGAGATGGTAGTTTTGTCACCTGAAAACTAAACTACATAAAGTTGACTAATTTGCTCTTGAACTTTAGCTATCGCTTCATCGTATTGTTTTATTTCTTCTTTTATTTGTGCAAGTGTTTCTTCTGTTACAGGAACAATTTGTTCTATATCATCTCCGTTTTCATCTTTTGCAAGAATTTTTGTTGTCATTGTTTTTTCGCCCATATCCATTGTTTCAGCAATTATTCCGCTTGATAAAAATCCTGCTGAGTAACTTGGTGCTATAGTTTCTTCTGCTTTATAAACTGTTGTTGCGGGAGAATTTTTAAGGCTATTCCATGGCTTCCAAGCAAGCATCATTGCTTCCCATGCAAATTTAAACGGTGACATTAACGCTTTTTTCCAGGTTATATCAGATTTATTAATTTTTACTGTATCGTATAATCTTCCTATACGATTACTTCTGGTTGTTCCTGTATATGCTTCTACATCTGCTTTGTTTTTACTAGAATATGCCATTTGTCTGATAGTTGATTTACGGGTTTTAGCGAGAGTTTGTATTTCTTTTGCCATCTGTTTTGAACGTGAAAGAGCTTCCTGTAAAGCTTTTAAATTATCTTTACTCATATTAAACGTCTTGCCGTCAATTGTTACACTGCCGTTTGTTTTAATTTCTTTTACGGCACTTTGCAGGGTGTTTATATCTTTATGAACTTCCGAATTGGTTTTTAAGGCGTTCCAACCTTCTTTTGTGACGGCACCTCTTAACTCTGCCTTTTGTGCATCAAGTACGAGTTTCTCCTGCTCTAAAAGCGTTTTCTTTAACGGACTTAAATTAGTATTATTAAGTTCCCTGTTTATTTCGTTAAGTCTTGTATTTATACTTTGATTTGTATTATGGCTTGCATTTTCAAATTTAGACTTGCCAAATGGGATTGTTTCTTTAAGGTTAGTTCCAAAAGTTTTCCAAAATCCGTTTGCGGCTACAACGCTTTTTTGTGTTTTAACACTTTGTACGGTAGCTTTATATGCATTAACAGTTGTATCTTTAAAAAATTCTGCAACTGAAGTTTTCCAGGAAGTTTCAACAGCAGATGCTGTATTTGAACTTGCAGCCGAAACCTGAGCACTTTTTCCCAGTCCTCTCAGTCCGGCAACAGAAGCAGCACCGATAAGAACCCCTGTTCCAATATCCTGATATGCTTGTTCGAGTTCTTCAGGTGTTTTAGCATTTACTGCGTTATGAATACCTTTTACAGCACCTGCGGTACCACATACAGCACCAGTCGCTAAAAGCCCTGCACTTATGATAGGTCCGGCAACAGGAATCGCTGTTAATGCTATACAACCGGCTGCTATTGCAGCGTTGCGTAACCCTTTTTTCCAATTCCATTCGCTTTCACCTGTTTTTGGATTGTGTTCGTATCCGACAAATCCTTCCGCTAACTTCATTGGTGCATCCATAAACATAGCTCCGGCAGCTCTTAAACCTTTCTTCCACCAGGGCAGCTTGTTATAATCTTCCCACGTTTCTTTAAGTTTTATTGTTCCATCGGACGTTTTTTTACCTTTATTTGCTTTATCTATTGTAGTGTATAGTTCTTGTTTACCTTCTTTCAAATCTTTAATTTGATCATTAAGTTTTTTTTCTTCTTCTGCGTGCTGAGTAATCAATTCCATTCTTTTTAAGAAATCAGCAGCGGCTTTATCCATTTCTGCTTTTTTCTTTTTTTCTTCTTCGGTCTTAACAGTTGATTCTGTTGAGGTGTTTGTAAATGGTAAACCCATGCCAAATGGCATTTGCTGATTAAAAGGATATGTACCTCCAAAAGAAATTTGAGGATTCGACAAAAAACCACTGTTAAAAGGCATTTGTGGTGCGAAATATGGTGTAAATGTGTTAAAGTATTGTCCCTGTCCCATCTTTATATCCCGAATAATTAATACCCTTACATATTAAAAGTGTTTTATTATTAATAAATTGACTTTGGTAACTTTAAATTTTAATAAATCTTTACATACCATGTTTATTTTTGTTATTAACGTTTATATTCTTCGTGATATAATTTTTATATGAAGTGTGGATTTGTAACAATATTAGGTCGTCCTAATGTCGGAAAATCAACATTACTAAACCAAATTTTGGGACAGAAAATCGTTATC
>CACWIL010000056.1 GCA_902760905.1 uncultured bacterium | reverse complement strand
ACTGAAGGAAAATCAAGCAAATATGTATTCAGAGTAACAATACCTTCTGTTGCAAAAACATATATTATAAAAATGGATTCTCCGGAAAAAAGAAGTATGGATGCTCCGTTTGCACTGGGTACACTTGCAAAAATTGACAGCTACTTAACACTAAACAGAAGCCGCAACAGTGCTCCGCTATGCTATTACGACCACGAAAACAATTTTTCTATATACAAATACATTGAACATGCCCACGTTGACGGACCAACAAATGATTTAACAGTTATAAAAAAACACCTTCCTGATTTTAAAGCACTGGGATTAGATTATAATGATACCGTAGGATACAAAAACTTTTTTACACTAAATGAAAAATCAATTGATACTCATTACCAGATGGAAGGATTTAATGAAGCATTGAAAAATAATGAATGGATATCCGTCGATAATGACCATGTAACATTCAGCAAACATTTTCAGCCAAGCGTAAACGGTTATCATAAATCTTTGCCAAATGCTATGGGAATGTTTTTCTGATACAGCGAAAATTACATAACAAAGCGCCAAACCATTGAGGTTTGGCGCTTTGTTATATAATATCATTTGCTTACGCAATTTCTACCGGTTCTTCTTTTGTATGCCCTTCTTTTCTTTCAAAAACAAGTTTTTCCTTGCCTTCTCCTTCTGAAGAATCCAACTTTAAGAGAATAGTATCACCGGGTTTATATGCATTCCCCAGAATCTCTTCTGCAAGCTGGTCTTCAATCTTTCTCTGAATAAGTCTGCGGAGAGGTCTTGCACCATACGCTTCATTATAACCGTCTTTTGCAAGATAATCCTTAACTTCATCAGTAACTTCGATTGAAAGTTCTCTCTCTGATAATCTCTTGAACAAATCTTTCATCATTAAATCTACGATTTGTCTGATTTCTTCTTTGCTCAGGTGAGAGAATACAATAATATCATCAATACGGTTCAGGAACTCAGGTCTGAACGCCTTTTTAAGTTCTTCATTAACAGTATCTTTTAATTTTTCATATTTATCTTTCTTAGCGTCATCTGCAGAAGCTGAAAAACCAAGTTTGCCCTGAGTTGTAATCATACTTGCACCAACGTTTGATGTCATAATTATAATTGTATTTTTGAAGTTAATATGTTTACCTTTAGCATCAGTCAAACGTCCGTCATCAAGGATTTGAAGCAGGATGTTGAATACATCAGGGTGAGCTTTTTCGATTTCATCAAAGAGAATAACCGAGTAAGGTTTCTTTCTGACCAGCTCTGACATATGTCCTCCGTCATCATAGCCTACATAACCCGGAGGTGAACCGATAAGTTTTGCTGTAGAATGTTTTTCCATAAACTCGGACATATCTACACGAATCATATTATCTTCACTTCCGAATACTGCTTCAGCAAGAGCTTTTGCAAGTTCTGTTTTACCAACACCTGTCGGACCTGAGAAAATAAAGCTTCCTATTGGTCTGTTTGGTGATTTCAAACCGACTCTTGCACGTCTGATTGCTTTTGATATTGCAATAACAGCATCAGACTGACCGATAACACGTGCGTGCAATGTATCTTCAAGCCTCATAAGTCTTTCAGATTCACCCTCGGTCAGCTTAGTAACAGGAACACCAGTCATTGTTGCGATAACCTGAGCAACATCTTCCTCGGTAACTGTAGGTTTGTTAGCATCATTTTGTCTGCGCCACTCTTCAGAAACTTCTCTGATTCTGTCTTTCATGTTAGCTTCATCATCACGAAGAGCAGAAGCTCTTTCAAATTCCTGATTGCTGATAGCTTCAGCTTTTTCCTTCATAATAGCTTTAAGCTCTTTATCAAGCTCTTTTCCTTCCGGAGAAAGAGTACATACCTTCAATCTTACTTTTGATGAAGCTTCATCAATTACGTCAATTGCTTTATCCGGCAAGAATCTGTCGTTGATATACTTGCTTGATAATTTTGCAGCTGCAACAATTGCTTCATCAGAAATATTAAGATTGTGGTGTTCTTCATATTTGGACTTTAAGCCTCTGATAATTTCTATTGTTTCTTCTATAGAAGGTTCTTCAATAATTACGGGCTGAAAACGTCTTTCAAGAGCAGAATCTTTTTCTACATATTTTCTGTACTCATCAGATGTTGTTGCACCAATAACCTGAAGTTCACCTCTTGAAAGAGCAGGTTTAAGAATGTTTGCGGCATCAATAGCACCTTCTGCAGCACCTGCACCAATAAGAGTATGCATTTCATCAATTACAAGAATTACATTTCCTGCCTGGCGAATTTCGTCCATTATCTTTTTAAGACGTTCTTCAAATTCACCTCTGTATTTTGTACCTGCAATCAGCAAGCCCATATCAAGCTGGATAATTTTTTTATCTTCTAAAATATCTGGAACTTCGTTATTTACTATTCTTATTGCAAGACCTTCTGCAACGGCAGTTTTACCAACCCCGGGTTCACCAAGAAGTACCGGATTGTTTTTTGTTCTTCTTGCAAGAATCTGTATAACACGTTCAATCTCTTTTTCTCTGCCTACAACAGGGTCTAATCTCTGTTCTGAAGCAGCAAGCGTCAAATCTGTTCCATACTCATCAAGACTCGGAGTCTTAACTTTACTTGCAGAAGATGATGAAGAAGATGAAGAAGAGCCGGAACCGCCCCCTACACCTGAACCTGCTGTCGGTTTAGAATCACCAAGCATCTTAACAACATTACTTCTTACTTTATTCAAATCAACGCCTAAGTTTTCAAGAACACGAGCTGCAACACCTTCACCTTCACGGATTAAACCTAAAAGTAAATGCTCTGTACCTATATAGTTGTGACCTAATTGTCTTGCTTCATCCCAAGACAATTCCAAAACTCTCTTTGCTCTCGGAGTAAATGGGATTTCTACCGCAACAAAACCTGAGCCCCTGCCAATGATTTTTTCAACCTCAATTCTTGCGTCTTTAAGGTTTACACCCATTGATTTAAGTGTTTTTGCAGCAATTCCTGTACCTTCGCCTATCAGACCAAGCAAAACCTGTTCTGTCCCGACAAAGTTATGACCAAGCCTTCTTGCTTCTTCCTGAGCAAGCATAATGACTTTAATCGCCTTTTCTGTAAAACGTTCGAACATTAATAAAATTCCTCTTCTTAAAATACGTATTTTCTATGTTCAATTCTACTAAATACAGGCGAAAATTTCAAGGGGGTAAATATTAGCGGGATAAATATTTTGGGGGGTAAATATTTTTAGGGGTAAATATTTTTGTGATTAAATATTTTAAAGTGGATAAATATCCTGGGGGAATTATCCCCCAAAATATCAAATCTTATAATTCTTTTATTATTACCTATTTTTCGGGCGGAACTATATGATAATAAACCGTATATTCTCTCGGTTGCTTAAATGCATTTGTCAGAGTAAATTTGTATTCTACAGGATTAATCTTAAAGTCCTCAGGCAGATTATCATACGCTTTTCTGACGTGAGTATCAAGTTCCTCAGGAGTTCTGTCAATAAAGAACGCACCTGATTTTTTGAAATCATCTTCATTTACCCATGGTGAAGGATAGCCAAATGTATCTAAAAGACAGACCAGTTTATCTTCATTATAGATTACAAGCGGAAGAGTCCATTCTATATATCCGCCAATATACTTCATTGGAGTACCGGTTTGTTCTTCCCATATTGCCTTAACATCAGAGTAAACTTCCGGAACTGGATATCTGCTTCTGTAGTTTTTTTCAACAGCCAGAAGTGTACCCAAAGCAATAAATGTAACCGTCATTGCAAACAGTGCCATATATAAGAAAAGGTTAAAATCTTTTCTTTCAATTTTGCAGGGGAAAAAGTAAAATAGCATTATGCCCGTCATATACCAGAACTCAAAACCCCATCTCGGGCGCATTGTTCCGCCTTCTAAAATTCCCATAACCAAATGAATTACAAGCGGTGCAAAGCCAAGAAGCAAAAAGAACCATAAATCCTGCTTATTGTCAAATTCCCGTAATTTAATTTGTTGCTTAGATATAAGCATAAAGAAAAAGTACAAAACAACCGTTCCGATGATTGCCGAAAACTGCATAATAATAAACATCAAAGGCTCTGTTATATGATTCAGCCAGCTTGTCGAAGAGAGTTCACCATCAAAATACATAAACGGGAAAAAGTCATATTTTATAAGCCATAATAAATGCGGTAAAAATATTACAAACGCAAGCAAAATCGACCAATAAAATTTTAAGTTTTTAAAAACTTCACGTTTAAAACAAAGTGCCCATACAAACATTGCAAAAATAGTTAAAGCTGTTTGGTACTTATTCAGAAAACAAATTCCGACCATAATACCCAACAAAGTCCAGTTTAGCCATCCTCCTTTATGCATACACTTATAGAAATAATAAGTTATGACAGGAAGCATTCCTAACAGTATTACATCCGGGTTAAAACCGTAATAACCTGTTACATAGGTATAACACCAGCAACCTTCAAGAAGAATGACCGACAAATAAGATTTCGTTTCATCAAGAAAACATCTTGAAAGCTTGTAAATATAAACAGCACCGAGAACAATAAATGCCTGACTTAACAAATATATTGAAAAATCTGTTTTAAAAATCGTATAAGTTATATAAGTAAGCCAGCCCGCAAGGGGAGGATGTTTCGGGGTACCAAAGTCATGAAGAGAACCCCAATAAATTCCTTCAAGAGAATCTGTAGGCAATACAGTTCTTATAAGACCTATACAGGACCAAACGAATAAATGTATTACCAAACAAGCTATAAACCACTTTCTTTCATACGAAAGCTCTTTAAAAAATTTTACCATTATATT
Organism: uncultured bacterium; assembly: GCA_902760905.1. Taxonomy (GTDB): domain Bacteria; phylum Cyanobacteriota; class Vampirovibrionia; order Gastranaerophilales; family Gastranaerophilaceae; genus CAG-196. The sequence goes on along the minus strand of CACWIL010000056.1, from coordinate 4,174 downwards.
TCCTAACTATTCAAACTATTAATTTCTACCGCTTTATTTTATATTCGGGAAAGCGTATATTCTACCGTCATCGCCTCTCCATCTCATAAATCCTGTTTTGGGAGTTTTATCCAAATCCAATACGGACACAAGAGCCCAATTCCCTGACAACTTTGTTAATTTTATTGTTTTTACATAGTTGATTTTAGCAACACTTTGCGCCAAATCATCTGCTTTTGCTCTCAAAATATCAACAGAGTCAGGAGCATCTTTAAACAATCTCAATCCGTATTTTCTGCCATACATGTTATAAAAATTTATCCAGGGCATAAACTGAAATCTATCCTCTGTCATTACCCAGCCTCTTGCGCCTGTTCGCTTATCGTAAATAACCTCTACCCAATTATCATCTCCGATATCAGATACATAAAGCAAGCCAAGTTTCCGTTCATTCAGCAACAGAGCAAATACTCCGTCCGGCATTGTTTCAGGATTATATGAAAATTTAAACTCTTTAACAATCTTTGAATTTACCTCAGGCTGTGCATAAATTTTCAGCTCTTCTCCGGTTTGAAAAACTCCTAATGCACTTTTAGGAACTGCATTTGTATAAAAAGGCATTGTATCAGCAAACACCGGCAGCATAAATAACATTGCCATTAATATTAAAAACTTTTTCATATTCTCAACCCTCACAAAAACATTCTACATTCTACATAACGAAAACTCAATATATAATGTTCATCGTGTTATAATAAAAGAAAAAAGGAAATAAATATGAAAATCGCTGTTTATGCAGGAAGTTTTGATCCGTTCACATTCGGTCATCTTGATATTCTGAAACAAAGCTTGGAAATTTTTGACAAAGTTATTATAGGAGTTGCTTATAACCACGAAAAAACAAGTCTTTTATCTCCGGAAGAAAGGGGTGAAATAATAAAACTGTGCACAAAAGATTTTACTAATATTAAAGTTTTTTCATATGAAGGTCTGACTGTCAATTTTGCAAAAAAACATAATGCTAATGTTCTTATTAGAGGATTGAGAAACACATCAGATTTTGAATATGAAAATCAGCTTGCTCAAATTAATGCATCACTGGATAAAAATATTCAGACTGTTTTTCTTGTCTCAAAACCTGAATATAGCATGATATCATCATCCTGCGTAAAAGAACTTATTCTACACAAATGTGATTTGTCCGGTTTTGTACCTGAAAAAGCAAAAGAATACTTATACAAAAAGTTCGGCTATTGATGATGTTTTGTTAATAAAATCCTTACCTGATCAACAAACTCTTCCTGATTAAAGTTTTCTTTGCAGATATAATAATCGACATTGAGATTTGTAAGTTTTTCCATAGCAACATTCTTTGATATTGAACTCATAATTATAATCGGAATATCAGCATACATTTCATCCGTTTTGAGCATATTAATAAACTGGTATCCGTCAACCTGAGGCATAGTTAAATCGGTAATTATCAAATCATAATGATTCATCTTTAATTTTATAACGGCTTCTTCTGCTTCTGCCACTACATCTACAAGGTAGCCGGAGTTAAGCAAAATATTTTTAATCATTGTACGAGTCGTAATCGAATCATCAAGAATCAGGATTTTCTTGTATGCCAAGACATCTGCCGGAAGCAACAAAGGAGCTGATGCTGCACTAACCGCTTTATTAAAATCATAATGAAGTATATCCTGCATATTCAGAATCAAACAAAGTTCGCCTGAAGCTAAATTTGTTATTCCCGAGATATTTTTTACTTTGTACAATGGTGCCGAAAGTTTTTTCTGCAGAATATCCTGATCACCCAAAAGTTTATCAACAACAAGACCAACTGTCTTTTCATCAGACTCAATAATAAGTATCGTCTCTCTGTCACCTCTCGGTTCTGACTCCAATCCGAGAATATCAGACATATAATACAACTGTATAATTGCACCGTTATAAACAATTGAACGAATGCCGTTATTAGTTTTTATCTCATTCTGCTTTTTGACTATAAATGTTGTAATAAACTGTATGGGGATTGCAAAAGTCTGTTTAGATATTGTAACCAGAAATACTCTTAAAGTAGTAAGAGTTACCGGTATTTCAATATGCACACAGCTTCCCTTACCAAATTCCGATATAACTTTAACTTTACCGTTAAGCTGCGAAATTTTTGTTTTTACAACATCAAGCCCTATGCCTCGTCCGGAAATACTTGTTATTGAATCACCCGTAGTAAATCCGGGCCAGAAAATGATATTCATAATGGCTTCATCGCTCATGCCGGCAATATCTTCTTTTGTTAAAAAGCCCCTTGAAACAGCTCTGTCCTTTATTTTTTCAAGATTAAATCCGCGCCCGTCATCAACGACATCAATAATAACTTTGTTGTCATCCTGTTTTGCTGAAAGTATAATTTTCCCGACAGCATCTTTTCCTGCAGAAATACGCTCATCACGAGTTTCTATACCGTGATCAATTGCGTTTCTCAAAATATGAATAAGCGGCGTTTTTATCTCTTCAATAATCTTTTTATCAGCACAGGTATCCTTACCTTCAATCTCAAAATCAATATCCTTGCCCTTTTCTGCAGCTATATCACGAACCATTCTTGTAAAAGAATTAAATACTGTCGAAATAGGCAACACACGGATATTCTTAATCATTGACTCCATTTCGTCAATTATAAGCCTCATTTTCATATCATCTTCTTTCGAAGAACGATACAAAGAATTTAATTCATAAATCGTTCTCGAAACATTCTGCGTAATATCAGAAAGAAGTGAAAATACCTGTTTAACAAAAGCTGATATATATTGCTCTGAATGATTAGACTGAAGATATTTCCGATTGTAATATCTCAGATAATTTGATGTTTTCAGCAAATCCTTCTGACAGTTTTCATTAGCATTTTTTATTGAATCAATCTTTTCAAGATTTTTTTCGGTTTTTATTTTCGTAATTATGAGTTCGCCAAGCTGATTAACAAGCAAATCCAATTTTTGTGCATTTACATGCAATGTTTTAATTTCAGTTGAAGACGAAGATTTATTTGTCATATTTGTTTGGGCAGACAAACTTTTAATCTCAGTAACACCTGTATCTTTTTTATAATTCAGCTCAAGAAGCTGTTTCATAATTTCAAGCTGCTGAACAATCAAATCACTGTCAAGACTTTCATTCGGGGAAGCACAGTATTCAATCCCGCTTTTCAGTGTCTGCACCATTTGTTCTTCCAGCTGAACAGAGTTTTCTTCAATAAAATCGAGTATTTCTATGATTGCATTGAGAATTTCCAAAATGCTCGTATCATCTACATCTTCTTTTAATTTTAAAATATCTTCCTTTATTTCTGATGTGTAAACACTGCTTCCCTGAAGCATAGATATTTTTTCTGCAACATCAAAAAATGAAAAACCTGTTGTTTCTGTCTGAATACAGGAAGTTGTAAATTTTGCCGCTGCTGAACTGAGCTCATTACGCAGTTCCAGTATCTCGCTTACAGTCAGTGTATTTGTACCATTCATAACAAAATCAAGTTTTGTTATTACATTCTCAAGAGCAGATTTAACTTCATATAAATCAGAATCTTTAAAATAATTGTATATTTTCTGGACTTCTTCTTCTAATATAACTTCCTCAGGAACAATACCATCAATAATAACAAAACAAGAGTTTAAACTCTGGTTAATTTCCTCCTGATAGACAGCCAAATCTTTTGTACTTTTGCTTTTTTCCGGCGCTATATTCATTATTGCAGTATTAAAATCAGGAAGATTAAAATCTGAAATATCAATACCGGGAATATCAAGACCTGGAATATTAATTGCACCTGTATTGTCTGAAGACGGAGCAGGCTGCGGAATATCATTATTTAACTCTATATCTGTTATAAACTCTAAATTTGACATAACAGACTTGTAGTTTTCATCAGTTATTTCTCTTCCGCATTTAATGGACTCCTGTATATAGCCTGACACTGCTTCCAATGATTTTGACATAAGAGATATGTACCGGTAGTCCAATTTTAGCTTATCTTCATTTACCGCATCAAAAATATCCTCCATTTTGTGAATAATCATCTGGATATTATTATACCCAATCATTCTTACAGCCCCTTTCAGGCTGTGAAGATCTCTGTATACGGAATTAATAAGTTCTCTGTTGGCAGGCGTTTTTTCTAAAGCATAAAGAT
>CACWIL010000055.1 GCA_902760905.1 uncultured bacterium | reverse complement strand
TGCTCTTAAACGGCTTGTAAGTTCGTCCCAATCTACTAAATGTCCGTCGAATTCAGGGCCGTCAACACATGCAAATCTTATTTTTTTATCCACACTTACTCTGCATGCGCCGCACATTCCCGTTCCGTCTACCATTATAGGATTTAACGATACAAGAGTTTTTAAATTATATTCTCTTGTCATATTGGATACCGCTTTCATCATGGGAACAGGTCCTATTGCATAAACGATATTAACTTTTTCTCTTTTTATTACATCCGCTAAAACGTTTGTAACAAAACCTTTTATTCCGTAAGAACCGTCGTCGGTAGCTGTTAAAAGTTCCGTTGAGTTTGCTTTAAGTTCATCTTGCAATAACAACAAATCTTTGTTTCTTGCACCCATAATCATATAAACTTTGTTACCGGCTTCTTTAAAAGCTTTTGCAATTAAGTAACATGGTGCTGCTCCATATCCTCCGGCAAGACAAACAACTGTTCCGTATTTTTTGATATGTGTCGGCTGTCCTAAAGGCCCTACAATATCAACAAGCTCATCACCTACATTTAACTCTGCAAGTTTTTTTGTTGAATATCCCACTGCCATAAATACCAGAGTTAATGCCCCTGTTTCTTTATCAACATCAGCTATTGTAAGAGGAACTCTTTCCCCGTTTTCTTCAGCTCTGAATATAATAAATTGTCCTGCTTGTGCATTACGTACAACATAAGGCGCTGATACAGTAATCTCGTACTGATTTGGACACAATTCTTTTTTTGATAAGATTTTATAACCCATAATTTATGAACTCTTTCTCCACTCTATTAATTTTACTACAAATTATACTAGTAGTAAAGCATAAACGGTTTTATATATGCAAAAAAAAACCTTAGTCTTTTGAACTAGGGTTTGGAATTCTTTTAATTAATTCCTCATGTGTAGAAGGTTAGTGTGTAGGTTGTATGAAAGGTTGTGTTATGTTTTCTTATTTATTGCTTACATATATATAAAGTATATTTGAAATAAATAATTTCATTTATTTAGAAAAAATTTACAAAAGTTTACAAAAAGAGGATGCGGAAAAAGTCTGAAAATGACAATTTTTCGACTTTTTCAAATCAGACCTTATGTGTGTGAGATTTAGGCTAGGAGCGGGATAGCACGTAGCCTAAATCGAAACCGTTCCCCAGAGTTTGCAGGAAAAATTTTAATTTTTCAGCAAACTCAAAATTGCAAAAAAAGCGTTCAGATATTCTGAACGCTTTTTTGTATTAGAATTATTACTTAATCTAAATCATAATTTAACATAGATAAAACCTTATATCCGTTTGCTTCTATTTTTTCCCTGCCTTTTAACGGATCGAGTTCAATTATAAACGCGGTTGAAACAACTTCTGCACCAACTCTTTTTATCAAATTGCATGCTGCAATTGCAGTTCCGCCTGTAGCAAGAAGATCATCAATTACAACAACTCTGTCACCGGGTTTAATTGCATCTTCATGAATCTCAATAGTATTTGTACCGTATTCCAGTGTATAATCTTCTCTTATTGTTTTTGCGGGAAGTTTGTTTGGTTTTCTGATTGTAATAAAACCGCAACCTAATTTATAAGCTAATGCTGCACCAAAGATAAAACCTCTGGATTCAATACCGGCTACATAATCAATTTTTTCTGTCTTAAATTTTTCAAACAAAAAATCAACCATCATTTGCATTGCTTTTGCATCTTTTAAAGCAGTTGTTATATCTAAAAACATTATTCCTTTTTTAGGAAAATCAGGAACAATTCTTATATGTTCTTTCACATAATTGTAATTTTCAGCTAATGTTGTCATATTATTGTTACCTTTCTTCTATTGTGTAATTAACTTTTTAATACTTCCTGAAGTTTTGCCTGTACTTCCTGTATTTTTGTCTGTAAACCTTGTAATTCCTTGGTTATTCTTTCTTTTATTTTTTTCTTTTCTTCTAATACTAATCCATGAGCTGTTTTTCCCCAATTCATATCCTTTTTGCAGAATAGTATTTTTGCGCAAATAAATATTTCCATAGGAAACCAAATTATCAGAAAATAGATTGTAGTTTCCAAAGCCTGAAAGAAAGCCTCTTTCCTTGGTAAATTATCAAATTTTCTCAGGCTGTATCTGATAGTCATATAAAAACCTGCACCAACAACGGCAGAAACGATAAGAGAAGACCAAAGAGTATTATGCAAACTGAACGGGTCAACTTTATCCGCAAATAATTTTATTATTCTAAAAGTAACTTCCATCATAAACCACATCGGCATTATGAACTCTGTAATATACATTGCCATATCAAACTGAGCACGCAGTGACATTTTTTTTGAACACATAGCCTGCCATGAATACTCTAAATATCTTCTTATAGTTCCTTCCAGCCATCTTCTTCTTTGTCTGAACAGAGGCAGAAGATATACAATACCTTCTTCATACACGCATGCTTCCGGACAAAATCTTACATCCCAGCCTTTAATATGAAGCCTTGTTGACATATCAAGGTCATCTGTTATTGTATAATTGTTCCAGCCGTTTATATCTTCTAATGCCTGACGCTTAATAAGCTCACCATTACCCCGAAGTTCTACAGCACCTTTTACTGCATCTCTGCCGGCCTGAAGTTGTGTATCCATTGTATATTCGTTATTCTGGCAACGTGTCAGAATATTGACATCTTTATTTCTTATTATTTTTCTTGCCTGAACAGCGCCAACATCAGCAGGTTCAAGATTTGGAATAAGCTTATTAAGAAAATCAGGTTCTACTGTTGCATCTGCATCAAATACCAGAATTGCTTCACCCTTGGCTACTTTAAATGCATCATTCAAAACGGCTGATTTTCCCGGAAATGCATCTTTTTCACGAATAATTGCCGTTATTTTTTCATTCTTTTCTGCTAAATCCTTTATAACGGAAGCAGTGTTATCAGAACTTCTGTCATCAATTAGGATTATTTCAAAATTCGGATAATCTATATTTAATATATTTTGAGCTGTATGTAATATAACCCCTTCTTCATTATGTGCAGGAATAAGTACAGAAACGTAAGGTTTGTAATTTTCATTAATAACCGGAGGATGTTTTTTTAATTTTCTTTTCTGATACTTTGTTGCAGCAATTGAGTATAGTCCATATATAACCATACAGGTACAAAGAATAATAAAACCTTTTGTTGTATCAACATAATTCTGGAATATGTACAAAAACACACCCAAACCAAACAATATAAAAAATAGTAATAATCTTTCTCTCATACCTTAACCAATACTGTATAATTATATCAAAAGCACTATAAAATGTACAATAATTTATTGTTATCTTAAACTCAGAATTGCCTTTGTTTGTTGTTTGTTTAATTTTTTTGCACCGCCAAGTAATTCTGTATTAATCACAACCTGGGCGTATGACTCAGCCAATTCAAGTTTTAAATACGCATCACGCATTGTTTCCGAACCGACAATAAAACCGTGATTTGCCATAAGAACGGCATCATATTCGTCAAAATATTTAACGGTATTTTTTACAAGTTCCATACTGGAGGGAAGTGCATAGTCAGCAAGCTGAATACCTCCGAAATAAAAAACATTTTCTGCCATTATTGGCGCCATTAAATCTTTGCGTGCTGAAGCAAAGCTGCTTAAATACGGCGCATGAACATGGATTATGCAGTTAATATCCGGACGTTTTTTATAAATTTCTATGTGCAGAAATTTTTCACTTGAAGGTTTTTTCCCTTCTTCAAGTGATTTTCCGGAAAAATCAGTATAAACAATGTCTTCCTGTTCTAAATATCCGTTAGCAGAGCCGGATACAGTTATCAGCATACCTTTCTCATAACGTACTGATATATTTCCTGAATACCCCGGAGTATAATTCTTTTCTCCGCACAGCTTGCCGTATTTAATTATCTCATCTGTTAAATCTTCTCTAGAGAACATCTTCCACCGCTTTAATATTTTCAACTTCTGCATGTTCAAGAACAGGCGCTTTTTCAGAATTTTTGAAATTTGCTGATTGTTCTTTTTTAGGCTCTTTTGCTTCTTCAGAAGGCTTTTTGTCACGTTTGATAACTAATTTATCGTAATCTACGTGTACACCTTTTGCATCTGTTTTTACTTCTACTGCAAAGAAAGTACTTTGTCTTATAACGTCGTAACCTACATTAAATTTGATGTCATCTGGACCGACTGTTATCCAAAAAGTATTTTCCAGAAATCTGTCATCACCAAGAGAATCTCCGGTAATATTCATTGAACCATACCATGACAGAGTAAGGTACTTGCATATTCTGAAATATTCTTTCAGATAAAGATTACCCTTACCAAATCTGTATGAGTCAAAAACAGGCATAGGAGTACCGTCATTATAAACAGACTGAAAATATCCTATATCTTGCATCCATCTTTTATACTGAGTATGAATATTCGGACCTATTCTTGCCAAGGCCTGAACATCTCCTGTCCCGTAGACACCTGCTAATACTTGTCCGTTCACATTAAACTCAAATAGTTTTTGATTTGGAATATCTGCATAACGGAATAAATTTTGCTCAACCTGTGCCATGTATCTAAGTCTTGTTGTTCCTATTCCGCTTGACTTCAGCTTGCTATAATGGTGTTCACCCGGAGAATCCTGGAAATAACCAAAGTCTAATACATGCTTAAAGGTACTTTGGCGGTCTTTAATTAAAAAACTATCACTTGTATAAGATTTTCTGTAAGCCAAATTTATACCATACTTCGGTCTGCGTCTGCCCATAAACCATTCATCTATATAATCATTCATTGCATATTGCAGGAATAAATTATCATCTAAAATTTGATAACCACGAACCAGAATTTTACTGTTAGTAGTACCATACGCTGCATGCGTTTGGTTTGTTCCGCTTGTAAAACGTCCCATAGCACCTATTCCGAATTTATGGTCATAATTCAGAATAGGCATTGCTTTTAAAACACTACCTTTCGGAAGTTCAAAAACAAAACCCGGACCTATATAAGAGCCTAAATTACTGTATGATCCAAGCTCAAGAATATTTGATTCTGCATAATCATGATTTTTATTAGTATATATTTTTACAGCAGGAATTTTTAAAAGGGTATATTTACCTTTTTTAATATCCGCATGCTTAATTGCTATAGTTTCCAAATCACCTTTTTGAGTTATAACAAGCTCTCTTGCTTTTAATTTAACAAGACCATTTTCCATATCATTTTGCAGAGTTTGCTCTTTTGGTGTAATCATCCTTGTCAAAACACGTGGAGCTCCGTTGGAAGGCTTCAGGACTATGGGATATGTATCTTTTACATCTACAGAACCCTGTTCCTGTACAATTTTATTCCCGTAAACATATCCTTTTTTAGCCCGTAACTCTATTGTTGAACTGGAGGTTATTGGATTTTCAATTAGAGCATTTTCTTCATTTAAATCAACAAAAATATAATCACCATATATATTTTGCCCGTTTTTAATAATAACTACATTCCCTTCTGCCTTAATTGTGTTATTCATTCGGTCATATGTTATTTTGTCTGCTTTAACAACAGTATCCTGTTTTACAAATTCAACATTAACATTTCCGGTTGCATACAGACAGTAATTATCCGTATCATAATCCATATTATCGCAATCTAATATAATATTTTCAGTATTCTCTTCTTCTGGAGTTGCCGATTTATCTTTATTGTCGGACTTATTCTTTGACCAGAAATGACTTGATTTTTTCTTTTCTTCAACAGCTTGTTCGTCTGCTTCAAAACCGTCAGGCATCATGTTTTCATCAAACTCTTCTTTAAGTTCTTTTGATGCATAGTCAGAAGTTTCAGTATCAGAATTATATATACTGCTGTCAGGCATAACAGGGGCAAGTTGGTTTTTCTTTTCTTGTCTTTCAAGACTCTTTTGCTGTAATGTGTTACGAAGCTTTTTTAACGGAGGGGTTGTATTTGTTGTATTTATACCCGTATCTTCATTAGAGCTGCTATTTGAATCATTTTCATTTTGCCCTTCTTCAATATACTTGGAAGGAGATGAAAAGAAGGATTCTCCGGTATAAAAATTTCTTTCCGTTTTATACTCATCGGCAAACGTAAAGTTTGTTATAAACAATGAAGATATTAATGCTAATAAAATTTTATTTTTCAATTTATTTACCTGTTTCTATAATTTCTATAGTTGTACATACCCGTTAGGGTTACTTGGTTTGCCGTTTTCACGGACTTCAAAATGGCAATGCGGTCCGGTACTGTAACCCGTTGTACCTTCATATCCGATGACGTCACCTTTTTTAACAGTTTGACCATTGACCGCTTTTACACTGCTCATATGTGCATAAAGAGTAGATACCGGTTTTCCTCCTACGATACCATGCTCTATAATTACGACTTTTCCATATCCTCCGTACCAACCGGTATATATAACTTTACCGGAGTTAGAGGCTTTTATAGCACCATAATTCGGGCCTCCGATATCAACTCCTGAGTGAAATGTCCTGCTATTAAATATAGGATGGATTCTCCAGCCGAAAGGAGAGGTTATACGTCCCTGTATCGGTTTCATAAAGCCTGATGCTACAACTGTTGTATTATGATCTTTTGAGTTTCTGCTAATATAATGCTGAATGCTTTTTGACTGATTGCTGAGTTCACGTTGTGCTCTTTCGTAAGCAACCCTGTCTGTTTTAAGCTTATTAATCATACTTTCATTTCGTGCAATTGCACGCTGAATGTATGCTTTTTGCGTATTAATCAGAGCAATAGAACGCTCATAATTGCGTTTTCTTGCTTCTATATTATACTTCATAAGCGCAATTTCTCTTGCTTTTTGCTTGGCAACTGACATTCTGTCATAATCTTCCTTCAATATCAGCTTTTGAAAGTAGATTCTGTCAACAAGCATATTGATATCTTCTGACGTTATAAGCAATTCAAATAATGCTTTTCTCTGAGTTTTAAATACTTTTCTTATCCGGCTTGCTAAAACTCTGTTAAGTGAGTTGTACTCATAGGTTGCGGTATTAAGCTGATACTGCATATTGCTTAACTCTTTTTCTGCAGAAGAAACCTGAGTCTGTGATTCATTTAAAGTGTTTTTTGCATCTTCTAGCTTTTGCTGGTTTTTATAAAGTTTGTTTTGCTCTACATTTTCAAGCCATCTTACATGATTAATCTTTTTCTGAATATCGTTCTTCTGTCTTTCAATATCAGCAGCATTAACAGGGCTTTGAAAAGCCATAGTAATTATAAAGCAGAGGAATATTATTAAATTTATTATTTTTCTAATATTCAAAATATCCCCCAAAGATTAGTTTCCAGCCGGAGCCATTAACATTAATAAACCTAAGCCTACTGTCCATACAATGAATGATATAGTTATAATCCCGATAATAAGTTTTTTATGTTCTCTGAAAAATTCCATATTGCACCTCTGACTATATCATATTATAAAAATATTCTGAGAGCAAACAAGGTAAACATATTTTACAATGCCAATGCAATTATTCGTTTTGAGTATTATGTATGATCACCATATCTATCAAAAATGTATTTTATTGGCATTTTATCATTTTCATCTATTTTATAATTTTCAATATCTTCTGCCGTTATGGTTCTGGAGTACATTCTCATTCCACCACCGACTCCTTTAAGCTTCAGTTCAGCACTCCCGTCATCAAATACTTTTATTCCTGGCATACCTTCTTTTGGCGCATATTTATTTGCTGCTTTATAATATTTTTTGAGCTCTGAGTCAAAATCTTTATAATTGCCGTTATATTTAGCCCACAATTCATCTTTTGCTTTTTTGGTGATAATAACTTTTTTGTTTACACCTGCTTCGTTAAGAATAATAATCTCGGCCTTGTCTATGTGCCAGCTTTTTATCATTTGAATTGCAGATTTTATCTCATCTAATGCTGATAGCGTGTAGCATTTGTCAGCATTATTGATAATTTGTTTTATTACAGATTTAACTTCTTCAGGTATCTGCAAATAATCTTTCATAAGCTCATTTGCCTGTTCATAACTAAATTGCGGATTATTTATTTTAAAGTTAACAGCATATTCCGCCATTTCTTCATTGTTTTTATTCTCAAGTATGTTTATATACGTATAAAAATCAAGTTCAGACTTCATATCACTGTAATAAGCTTCGTAATCATAATCATTATCAGGAACTCTGTATGCCTTCAGTTCATTTGAAATAAATTCTTCTTCTGACATTTCTCCGTCACTGTTTTCAATAAATTTGTCGTGTAGTTTAAGGATTACTAATATTTTTAATTCATTTATTATTTCATTTCCTTCTTTATCTTTTGTTAAAGAATTTTGAATTAAATCATAAATAAATTCGAAATAGTCTTTGTCTATAAAATCGCTGTTGATACAGCTTAAACAGCGAGATCTTAATTCAGAATTATTCATTTTCTGAATATAATATTTCATTCTTTTTAATTTTTCAGTATCTAT
>CACWIL010000054.1 GCA_902760905.1 uncultured bacterium | reverse complement strand
GCTATCGGAATATTTTTTTCTATATTAATTTTAATATTATAGTTTTCTATTCCTGATTCTTTTAAAAATAAATCAGCAGCTTTATAAACAAGATTTTTTTCGTTGTAAGGAATTTCTTTGCTGTTTCCTGAAAGTTCAATTTGTGTTTCTTTAGACTTTTCAGCTGAAATATCAAGATAGTCATAAAGGCTTATCAGTTGCATAATACTGTTAATATTATGAAAACCGTCTTCTCTTCTGTTTACAACCTCTAAAGTAAGATTTAATTTTGCAGGACACTTAATTTTAATATTTTTCATACAAGTATTTTACCATATAAAAAAGACCGGCTTTTGTAAAGCCGATCTTTTTTCCATCCTTTATCTTTTATATTTTCTAGTCTGTTACTGCGTATGCTCTTACTACTGTTACCGAACCGTCAACATTCTTTCTGCAAGGAACTTCTTCGTCTTCATCTAAGTCTGCTGCGTATGCAACCGGTGTGCTTGCCATTGGTTTCATCGGATCATCCGGTATCGGATTTATTACCCTTACGTTATCGTCATTTGGAGGATTAACCGGGGTTGGCGTTGGTTGCGGTCCAGGGCCTACTAAGTATGTTGTTTTTTCACCCGGTTTTAATGTTGGCTGGTTATTACCGCCCTGACCATCTGTTATTGCGTATGTGATTTTTTCGTCCGGTCTGATTGTTACAACTTTTTCATCTCTGATATTTGTGAAGTTTGTTGTAAAATCTCTGCCTTCAAATTCAACTTTAAGGTAATCTGTTTCAGGTCCTACGTTGATATTTTTTGCGTGTACATTCGGTCCCTGAATATCAATTCTTTTTCTGTATGCTGTTATATTGATATCTCCAGCATCTGCACCTGTTAAGACTACGTCACCTTTTGAACCGATATATACCTGAGAGTCTTTTGGTGTTTCAATATTTGTAATTGTCCCGCCTGCAATCTTTAAGTAATCGTGATTTGATGTATCTTTAGGAACATAGTCATAAGCTTCCATTGTATTGATTATTACTTGTTCTGTTGTATATTTTTCATTGCCTTTTAAAGCTCCGATATATCCGTCTGATTTGAACTCATAAGTTTTTGCATTCAATACGGCATCAGGTGAAGATAAAATGTTACCGCCGTAATGTGCTTTTGGTTCGGATAAACCTGCTCTTACTCCTGCATCAAAGTATTCTGCATTTACTGAGCCGTCAGCTGCATTTGCATCAAAGCTTAAATGTTCACCGACATTTACATTAACTGTTGTCATTATATGACCTTCTTTTGTAGTAGCTGTTAAATTTTTACCTACATTAAATTCACCGTCAAGCAATTTGCCGTCATAGTAGAATCTGCCGTTCTCTTTATAGAGTTTTATTGTATTTCCGTTTTCATCTACAGCGATTTCATAATTACCGATGTGAATGTTATTTTGTGAGTTGATAGTTGCATTTCCACCAACACTTGTTTTACCGATTACGTGAGTAAAGTGTTTGTAACCATGTGGATTTTCTGATTCAGCGGTTGTTGTAAGGTTCATATCTTTACCTACCTGAACGTTACCAACTTCAAGGAAACCGCCGCCGTTTGTCATATTCAGATTACCGTCAACTTTTGTATTTCTTGCATACATCATAGGACCGTTAGCTTTTGCATTAACATCGCCTGTTACATTTAAAACCTTGCCGTTGTCAACATAGTTAAGAGCTACGCTGCCGTCTGACTGAATATTCAAATTACCGTTGATTTGACCACCGCCTACAGTTTTAACAATACCTTTGTCAGAAGTAATATAAACATTACCGTCAATCTGAACTGCTTCCATTCTCATTGATTGTGTTTCAGTATATTTTTTAGTGCCGCAGCCGTCACCGCAACATCCGTTTCCGCATCCGTTTGATTCTGTTATAAAGTAATCCTGACCGTTTGTTGTTGTAAATTTAACATCACCTTTTCCGTTTTTAACATTGAATGCTGATTTAACTACATTCATTGTCGGAGCTACAAAGTTTAAATCACCGCCAACTTTAAAGTCAGAGTTTTTAACTGTTATTACATAATCCTGACCGTTTGGAGTATATGCTCTTGTTGCAGAAGGATCATATGTAACTACACCATGCGCATCCATTGCAGCACCCTGTGCAGTAATCATTGCATCACCCGCTGTAGTAAATGTCGCACCATCAAATAAAACACCATTTGGGTTTGAAATAATTAATTTGCTAATACCCTGATTGGCATTTATTTGGCCATAAACATTTGTCATTCCCTGGTTTACTGTATTTAAAACAGTTATACCGTTTGTTCCGTCCACAGCATTAAAATTTAATGTTTCACCACTGTTAACATTTAAAGTATCCCAATTAACGTGTGAGTTACCGTTAAAATTTAATGTAGCAGAGTTTGTACCGGTCTCTAAACCTACAAAACCGCCTGTTGCATTATTGATAACAGCGCCGCCATTTCCGGCACCAAGGCCTGTATCAATTGCTGCTGATACCTGCATCATTGCAAACATTGTTGTTAAAACCAATGCTGAAACTTTTTTCTTAATGTTTTTCATAATATATTCCTCTTTCCTTTGTGCTATACCATGTAAAAGTATTTTTTTTTTAAGAAATTGCCTTTTTTGTAACGATTTGTTAAGATTATATTTATACAGAAAAACAACTGAAAAGATAAATTAGCAAAAAAAATTTTTTTCGTATATTATACATATTAGTAAATATTAACTTATAGATTAAGGTAAAAGATTTTGGTTAAAAATTTAAACATAAATAATAAAAAAAATACTGAAATAAAAGTAAAAGCTCCAATTGTTGAAGCTCTTGAAACAGCGTATAAAAATCCTACTTATCAATTTCATATTCCGGGGCATACAAAAGGTAAAGCTGTTTTTAAAGATTTTAAAAAATTAATTGGTGAAAAAGCATTATCACTGGATACAACAGATGAGTTTGACAATCTTGGAACTCTTCATCCTGCAACCGGTCCTATTAAAGAGGCCCAGGAGCTTGCGGCAGAAGCTTTTGGTTCAAGAAAGACATTTTTCCTTTTAAACGGTTCAACTGCAGGTAATCTTGCCGTTGCAATGGCATTAACAAAAAAAGGACAAAAAATTATTGTTAACAGAAATTGCCACCGTTCTATTCTTACAGGTTTAATGATATCAGGAGCTGAACCGGTATGGGTTTGCCCGAACAGAATTGATGACTGGTCTATTTGGGGAAATATTGAAGCATGGCAGATTGAAGAACTCTTAGAAAAAGACAAAGATATTTCAATGGTATGGGTTACAAATCCGACTTATGAAGGTGTTGTATCAGATATAAAATCAATAAGCGCAGTTTGTAAAAAGTATAATGTTCCGCTTATTGTTGACGAAGCTCATGGCTGTTTGTGGAATTTTAACAAACATCTTCCCGAAACTGCACTTAAACTCGGAGCAGATGTTGTTGTTCATTCTCTTCACAAAACCGGCGGAAGCATGAGCCAGACTTCCATGCTTCATATTTCAAAAGATTCCTGCGTAAATGAAAAAGATATAGAAAAAGCATTAAAACTTTTGCATACAACAAGCCCTTCATTATTACTGCTTGCAAGCCTTGATGCCGCAAGAGCAAACCTGCAGTCACCATCAGGTCTTAAACAAATTGAAAAAGCTGTTGCTAATGCTAAATATTTGAGAAAACGTCTTGACAGTATTCCTAATCTTCATCAATTAAAAGCAGATTTCGGATACAAAACAGATGTTACAAAAGTATTTATAAAAGTTGACGGACTTTCCGGAAAAAGACTTGAATCAATTTTGGAAATAGATTTCGGAATAGAAGTAGAATCAGCTTCTGATATTGGTGTTTTGATACTTTGCAATTTAGGTAACAAGCGTTCTGATTTTAAATATCTTGCTGATGCTCTCGAAAAAATTGCATCAGAAAATCATAAAGATATTTATTACCTTGAAAAACGCAAACACATGCCAATGCTGGAACCCCAAATTGTAATGAGTCTGAGAGAAGCATACTATTCTGAAAAAGAAACCGTTAAAAAAGAAGATGCAATAGGAAGAATATCTGCAGAAGTAGTAGCAGAATGTCCTCCGGGTATTTCAATTTTGCTTCCCGGTGAACTTATTACTGAAGAGCATTTACCATATCTTAACGATTATGACGTTTTGGATGTTGTTGTTTCAAAATAAGGATATTAAAAATGAAAACTGTATCAACGTTTCAGAGATTAAAAGACAGCGGTGAAAAAATTGCATTGCTTACTGCTTATGATTATTCCACAGCACAGGTATTGGATAAAGCGGAAATTGACGGCATCTTAGTTGGTGATTCTTTAGCTATGGTAGTTTTAGGACATGAAAATACTTATAATATAACTATTGATGAAATGTTAATTTTTGTACGTGCAGTTTCAAGAGGTGCAAAAAATTCATTTATAATCGGTGATATGCCGTTTATGAGTTACAATTTATCTGTTGCTCAGGGACTTGAAAATGCAGGGAAAATGATTAAGGCCGGAGCTAATGCGGTTAAGCTTGAAGGTTGTAATGAGCATATAATAAGCCTTGTAAAGAGATGTACCGAAACAGGTATTCCCGTATTGGGACATTTGGGATTTACTCCGCAATTAATGAATACATTAGGCGGACATAAAATTCAGGGTAAAACTTCAGATAAAATAGAAGCAATTTTAGAAAGTGCAAAAAAACTTCAAGAAGCAGGATGTTTTGGTATTGTACTTGAGCTTATGCCTGCTGACAGCGCAAAATATATTACAGAAAACTTAAAAATTCCAACAATAGGAATAGGTGCTGGCGTAAATTGTTCCGGTCAGATTGTTGTAATTGATGATATTCTTGGAAAATTTACAGATTTTACTCCAAAATTTGTTAAAAAATATGCAAATCTTCATGATGAAATAATGAATGGTGTATTAAAATACAAACAAGAAGTTAAAGACAGTTTATTTCCTTCAGACAAAGAATCTTTTGAACTTAATCAGGAAGAAAAAGAAAAACTTATAAAATAAATCAAATTTAATTATGTTTAAATTTATTGACAAAAATAAATTTTAGTAATTATATATTTTTTTACACAAAATATGACTATTGTCCTGTCATACTGAGCGTAAGCGAAGTATCTCATAAAACAGAGATTCTTCGGGCAAAATTGATTAATACCCTCAGAATGACGATATTTGAAGTTATTTTTGCATAATGTTGTATATAATTACCTTAATTTAAACTTAATTTAATAGCTTTTTATGATATAATTTTACTTATAATAAGAGGGTTTTATAATGTTATATCACAAAATAGAAGAAGTCAGGGCAGAAGTTCAAAAGTGGAGAAAAGAAGGTTTAACCGTAGGGCTTGTTCCTACTATGGGAGCTCTTCACAACGGACATTTAAGTCTTATAAAAAAAGCTAAAGAAACCTGTGACAAGGTTATTGTTTCAGATTTTGTTAATCCTATTCAATTCGGACCTTCGGAAGACTTTGACAAATATCCGAGAACTTTAGATGCTGATATGGAACTTTGTAATAAAGAAGGTGTTGATATTGTTTTTGCACCGTCAGCTGATGAAATGTACGGAAAAGGTCAAAGATTATCTAATGACACCTTGACTTATGTTTGTCCGCCCTTCTTTTACGTAAATACTTTATGCGGAAAATCAAGAACAGGACATTTTGACGGAGTTTGTACGGTTGTACTCAAACTGTTTAATATCGTTCAGCCTGATTATGCATTCTTCGGACAAAAAGATGCACAGCAGGTTATTATTATAAAAAAGATGGTCAAAGATTTGAATGTTCCTATTAATATCGTTCAGTGTCCGATTATAAGAGAAGAATCAGGACTTGCTTTGAGTTCAAGAAATAAATATTTAACAGAACAAGGCAAAAAAGATGCACTTGTCTTGAGTAAAATTCTTAATAATATTAAGTCATGCTATGAAAAAGGTATTACAGATGTTGACGCCTTAAAAGAAACTGCTTATGAATTTTTAACAGACAAACATGACATGGAATATCTGGAAATAGTTGACAGAGATACTCTTGAAAACAAAATTAAAGCTGATGATAACTCAATAGCACTTATTGCGTGCAGAGTAGAAAATGTCAGATTAATTGATAATATTTATTTAAAATAACCGGAGTTTATATATGCATAAATTAATTTTATGGATTTTTGAAAACATTAATAACATAGCACAAACTTTGACTTTAATCTGTTCATTTTTTATAATGACAACTCTTTTTTACTGGCTGGAAATTCTTACAAATTCCCAATGGAATTGGCTTAATCTTATAAAACCTGTTTTAGATATAATATTAAATTTTTCAAACAGTATTTTGCCATTTTCTATATCAGCTTTTGGAACAGTTTTTGACGGAAAATTTATAACAACAATTATTTTTCTGATGTGCTTAATAATTGTCATCAGACTTTTTGTTAACGGATTAGATAATTTAAAATATTTGTATGACGATATGCACAATATTCATAAAAAAAATATTGAAAATAATTTCAATAAACAAATGAAAAACAAAGTTCTTGTTTCAGAAATAAAAATTTCAAAATATATGGTTTTGATTAATGCACAACTTAAAAAGAAATTTAATCATGAAGAGTTAAAAATTGATATAAATGAACATATAAATAAATTAAATAATTTTCTGTATAAACAGACAGGAGTAAAATTTGAACAGTATAATGACGGATTTTTATATAATTTTGAAAATTTTAATAAAATAGATGATGTTTTAGATTTGTTGTTTAAATTATTAAAATCTCAGTCGCCTCTTGATTTGGCTATATGTATTCAGACAGAATGGGATAAAACAAAAATAAACAGACTTTCTGACTTAAAATATTTCGGAAAAATAATATTTTGCGCAGATACATTACTCAGATATAAGTGTAATACATCTCACAGATATGGAACAAAAAATGTAGGAATATTCCAACAAGATGACGAATCTACAATAGAAGTACATGAATTTCACGAAATTTTATAGTATAATAATATAGTTTTAAAAATATAGGGGAGTTATTTTATGAGATATGATGCAGGCGAAGTAATAACGGCAATGGTAACACCATTTAATGAAAAAAGAGAAGTTGATTATGACAAAGTTGAAGAACTTGCAAGTTATCTTGTAAACAATGGTTCTGATGCTGTTTTGGTAACAGCTACAACAGGTGAATCTCCTACATTAACTTTTGATGAAGAACTTGAAATTTTATCAAGCGCAAAGAGAGCAGTTCTTGGTAAAGGTAAAGTTATTATGGGAACAGGTTCTAACTCAACTGAAACAGCAGTAACAACAGCAAAAAGAGCTGAAAGAGAAGGAGCAGATGCTGTCCTGACAGTTGTTCCTTATTACAATAAACCTTCTCAGGCAGGTATAATTGAACATTTTTCTGCGGTAGCAGAAGCAACAGAACTTCCTGTTATTTTATATAATATTCCTTCAAGAACAGGAGTTAATATGTCAGTTGAAACTGTTAAAACACTGGCTAAAAAATACAAAAATATTGTGGGTTTAAAACAAAGTTTTGGTGATATGGATACAATAACAGAACTTAAAATGAGTTGTCCTGGTGATTTTGCTATTTATTCAGGAGATGACAGCCTGACATTACCTATGTTGTCGCTTGGCGCACACGGTGTTGTATCAGTTGCTTCTCATTTGTTTGGTAAAGAAATAAAATCAATGATAAGAAACTTTAAAACCGGTGATGTATCAACTGCAGGAAATATGCACAGAAAACTTTATCCTATATTTAAAAAATTATTCATGGCACCAAACCCGGTTCCTGTTAAAGCTGCACTTGCTTATAAGGAGCTTATTCAGGAATATGTACGCAGACCTTTGGTAGAACTCACTAAAACAGAAAAAGCTGATTTATTTTTTACATTGGATTCTATTTAAAAAATAATTTACATTAATATTATTAATTTAAAAGTATAAATATCATTCTTATATTGTTTTGTTTTTACTATTTAAGTTAGTTTCGTGGTGTTTTAATATCATAATGAAAAACATTAAACTCGGAGGTTTTTATGAATATTAAAATATTACTTGCTGAAGACCAGAAATTAATGAGAATAGGCATAAAATCTTTATTCAGTGATTATCCGGAAATGGAAATTATTGGTGAAGCCCAAAACGGAAAAGAAGCAATAGAAAAATCCAAACTTACAAAACCGGATATTGTGCTTATGGATATAGGCATGCCTGACATTTCCGGAATAGATGCAACAAAACAAATTTTAGAAGCTAATAATAATATAAAAGTTATTATGTTAACTTCACATATAAACGAAGAAGAACTTAATGCATCATTAACCGCAGGAGCAAATGCTTATGTAATAAAAGATATAAATACTGATTTTTTAATGAATGTTATTAAAATGGTAAAAAACGGAGCAATGTGGATAGATCCGCATGTTGTTCCTTTTATAAG